>JAUXBW010000181.1 GCA_030619185.1 Methyloprofundus sp. | reverse complement strand
TTAAGTGTTACTTCTACATCACATAAAGGAACCAAGCCTACTCGCCTGCCTTCTTTTACTTTCAGGATAACTCCATAATGCTCATCTTCCATATCAATGCCTACCACTCTCATTTCGTGACCTATTCTAAATGGCTCTTTACTCAACGAAGTAGAAAAATAATCCTCATCTTCTATTCTCTTAACCACAAAAGGATATTTTAACCTAGATTGCAGCCAATCCTCCCAGGGTCTTTCCTCCCATTCTGAAAACTTATTATCATACGCTTCTTCATTTCCACCTAAATCCCAAGATGGATCATAATTCGCTGTCATTGTGAATCCTTTTTAAGTACACATTGCCAGAAAAACTGTAGACCATTTCGGTCTATTTTAACGGTACTCCATGAATGGCTATCCACCAATCCAGCAAAATAAACTTCTAACTGTTCAGTACTGAGTTTTTCGGGTGAGCAGTCAAAGTGCTCAGCGACTCTGCGGACAGCGCGTGCATAGCTATCAATGGTTGCATCACTCATGCCCCGTAACTTTAAAGCACGAAGGTGACGGCTGTATAGTTCATCAAAATACGCTTGTTCTATCGTATTCATGGTAGACTCCAATTATCATACTCGACTGTAAGTACATATTGGAGTGTACCCGTAAATGGATTTTTCTGCCGCGATAGCGGCTTCGTCCAACACCATGATAATTTAAAAATAATTTTTTCAAACAAACGAGCTATTAGTAGCCTTGAAGGTTTAGGCTGAATAGCGCAAATATACCCTTAGAGAGCTGGAAATAAATAATCATCCGATATTGGCGTAGGATGATTATTTGTTTCCAGCTCCCTTATATCAAAGTGAGATAAAACATGACTGAATCCGCTATTTTATTTTCTGAAGCCAAAGAGGTTATTCCGGGTGGAGTCAATTCCCCCGTCCGTTCTTTTAGTGGGGTGGGAGGCACGCCGGTTTATATAGATCATGCAAAAGGTGCTTATATTTACGATTCGGAAGCTAAGCAATACATAGATTATGTCGGCTCATGGGGGCCCATGATCGTTGGACATGCTCATCAGGAAGTGCTGGATATTGTCAATGAAACGGCAGCCAAAGGACTTAGTTTTGGTGCGCCTACCGAGCTTGAAACCTTAATGGCAAGAAAGATCTGTAAATTAGTGCCATCAATTGAACAAGTACGCATGGTAAGCTCAGGTACAGAAGCAACGATGAGTGCCATACGTCTGGCACGAGGCCATACCGGACGGGATAAGATTGTAAAATTTGAGGGCTGTTATCATGGGCATTCTGACTCTCTATTAGTCAAAGCGGGTTCAGGTGCCTTGACTTTAGGAGTGCCCAGCTCACCTGGCGTACCTGCGGCAGTAGCCGAAGATACTATTACCCTGACATACAATGATAGCGATTCGGTTAAACAGGCTTTTGCAGAAATCGGTGAGCAAATTGCAGCGATTATTGTCGAACCGGTAGCGGGAAATATGAATTGCATCTTGCCGGTCGCTGGATTTTTAGAAACACTACGTGAAGTTTGTGACCAATATGGGGCCGTGTTAATTTTTGATGAAGTAATGACCGGTTTTCGGGTTGATAAGCACTGTGCCCAGGGTTTATATAATATAAAACCTGATTTAACGACGCTAGGAAAAATAATTGGTGGCGGAATGCCCGTAGGGGCGTTTGGTGGAGCGCATAAAATTATGTCATCTTTAGCCCCGGTAGGCTCGGTGTATCAAGCGGGAACCTTATCTGGGAATCCGGTTGCCATGGCCGCAGGTTATAAAACACTGGAGTTAATCTCGGCGGCTGATTTCCATCAACAGTTAGCAGAAAAAACCCGAATATTGGCTGAAGGCATACAAGCTAAAGCTATTGCGGCAGGAATAGGCATGTCTATCAATGTCGTTGGCGGCATGTTTGGCCTATTTTTTACTCAGGATGATCATATTAGTAGCTTTGCTCAGGTTATGCAGTGTGATCAGGAGCAGTTTAAACAATTCTTTCATGGCATGTTGAGTGAAGGTGTCTATTTTGCACCCTCGGCTTTTGAGGCGGGGTTTGTATCGTCGGCGCATAGCGAAGAAGATATTGCTGCGACTATTGCCGCTGCTGAACGTGTATTGAATCAATTATAGAGTTGATGGGCTGAGCCATTACGGCCTGGCCCTTTTTTATGCCTAGCTACCTACCCTCAATAACAGATTTATGTGCGCGCTTTTCAGCAAAGGAAAGTGCATTAATTCACCAGGCAATAGCACTGCTTGGAAAGCTTGATGATATTGAGTCCAATCGTCCGCGTGGGCTGGATGTCGCATTAAATTTATATAAACTCAATGTCGATATAGAAACGATATTAGCTGCAATCCTTAGTGATTCCAGGCTATTAGATTACCCCATAGAAGCAGAATTTGGCCCCGTTGTAGCCAGTTTAGTGTGCAATGTTAAGGCGATGAATTTGCTCAAAGCCTATTCTAAAAATATATCTACAGAGGCCTCGCAAATAGAAATACTCAGGCGCATGCTGCTATCTACAGCAGATGATATACGTGCACTGTTAATTAAACTGGCCTATCGCTTAGCGAGGCTAAAGAAACTGGCTCAGGAAGAACAGGAAATTCGCCACTTTATTGCGCAGGAAACGCTGGATCTTTATGCGCCCATTGCTAACAGACTGGGTATAGGGCAATTAAAATGGACATTGGAGGATTACGCCTTCCGCTATTTAGAGCCCACAAATTACTTATTTGTTGCCAAAGGACTGGAAAACAAACGGGTACACCGTGAAGATTGTATTGAAACTTTTGTCCAGCAATTACAAAAAGTGCTTAGTGCTAGCGGTATGCAGGCAGAAATCAAAGGCCGGCCTAAACATATCTATAGTATCTGGCAAAAGATGCAGCGTAAAAATTTGCCGATTGAAGAGTTATATGACTTATTAGCGGTGCGTGTCATTGTCCAGGAGACTGCACAATGCTATGAAGTTTTAGGGCTAGTACACCAACACTGGACCTCAATTCCTAAAGAATTTGATGACTATATTGCCAACCCGAAAAATAACGGTTATCAATCTTTGCATACGGTGATTTTAGATGCTGAAAATAATCGCATCGAAGTACAAATACGCACTAAGGAAATGCATGACTTTGCAGAGCTTGGAGTTGCAGCCCACTGGCGTTACAAAGAAGGCAGTAAACAAGATATTGCAACAGAAAAAAGTATTGCTTCGTTACGCCAGCTATTAGAAGAAAAAGACGCTGATAACCTGCTGGAAAATTTTCGCACCGAATTATTTGCCGACAGAGTTTATGTGCTGACCCCCGCCGGTAAATTAATTGATTTAATTAAAGGGTCGACACCGCTGGATTTTGCCTATGCGATACATACTGATGTGGGACACCGTTGCCGGGGTGCGAAGGTTAATGGTGATATTGTTTCTTTGACTTACCCGTTGCAGACCGGTGAGCAAGTTGAAATTCTCACCGCAAAAGATATTGCCCCTAACCCAAACTGGATTGACCCAAATCTGGCATATTTAAAAACGCCACGCGCCATTCAAAAAATAAAAGCATGGCTTAAATTACAAGGGAAAGACAAGCAACGCTTGATGGGGCAGCAGTTATTAGATGCAGAAGTACACCGCTTAGGCGTAAAAAAAGATTATCAAACTAAATTATTACAGCACTTTAATCTGTCTGACATTGATAGCCTGTGTGTCGCTTTGGGGCGTAATGTTATTAATAGCAGGCAATTAAACCACGCTTTACAGGAAACCGAGAGAAAAAGAAAAAAAGTAAAATTTAAAAAAACGCCACAAACCCAGAGTCTTAGCCTGGAAATTATCGTCGATGGAACAGATAATATTCTGACCCATTTTGCTCAATGCTGTCATCCACAGGCTGATGATGAACTCACTGGTTTTATTAGCCATACTAATGGTATCGCTATTCATAAAGCGGATTGTGAAAATATAAGTAAACTCAATGAAGAGCAAAAGAATCAGCTTGTTGCCGTTAGCCTAAAGGTTAATGGAAGGTAGTCCGTCAGCACCTTACTCCCGGCAAAAACCAGATCACGATAAACTCCGCATCTGTAGCCGTGCCGCCCATGTACAAAATAATGAGCCGTTATCCAAACTTTTTAGTTCCATTTAGTGGGTGCTGTACTAGTAAAAACTGTAATTTCTAATATACTTATATAGTGTGGTTACAACTCTAACTGAGAAAATCTATGAATCGCTCAATATTTTATATAATGTTGTTTATCCTAAGTACAGTCTACTGCTCAGCTGTTAGTGCTCAAAGTACCGAATATACCTTTGTGGACTCCGATAATAAAAAAAGCCCGAAAAGCTATCAGTATTCAGTTGTGCAGACGGGTGATAACTATAACTTTAAATTTGATACGTCACCTGCCGATAACAAAAGCAAGCTAAAGGCCGGTTATCATGTGCTACAGGCTATCTATAAAGATGCCTCCATTAATAAAACACATACTGAAAGCTATATACGCGAGCGGGCTCGATGCTATGTCTTTGATAGTAGTTTTCATACCTATAGTCTGTGTTTTTTACCCAATGATTTTAGCCTAAAGAATAAAGGTCGCTTCTGGGGCTTTGTTACCCAAGTGCCCAACTGGAAATGGTTAGTCACACGGTTTTTCCTGCCGGTTCTACTGGTGTATGGATTAGTTTTTTATCCTAGAAAAAACAGTTGAACATGAAATTATAGTGCAAGGCATTGGTTTCACAGTGCTTTCTAAAAATCTTAGCTTCACCCATTAGGTTAAGTGGGTATTTTTTGGAAGTGCTGTAGAATCAATAGTTTGTGCTAGAAACCGTGGGTAACTGATTATTCTAGGATTATGTTAGCAGGCGCAAG
>JAUXBW010000064.1 GCA_030619185.1 Methyloprofundus sp. | reverse complement strand
TACGCAACTATTTCTACAACGCAGAAGACGGACAAAAAGACCAGCAAGGTGGGTGGGTTATTTGTTGCGAGTTGCCTTAGCCCTGGAAAAATGGCGTGGTGACAGGAACGTCCACGACACACTTAAGCAACTTATTTCGTGCGCGTTCCTTAATAGACTCTCTGGCATTGTTCTTCTGTTTGCTTAAAACAGGAGTTCCCCACAACGTCATGATACACTAATTATATATGTACGAAATCACATGTATCGCGCATTATGTCCCAAAATACCGTTCTTATTAAGTTATGAAAAAATATAACATGCGCTCATTGATTCTTTTGCTCTTAACTTTTTTCTCGCAAAATGCGCAAGCCCTTGATTATAGCGAGGCAAGACACTTATGGGGACGTACCAGTTATGGAGTACGTCCTATCTCTTCAAATCAAAGAGTTAATGAAAGAGTTAATGTAAGTAGAAAAGAGGCTATTGATAATTTACTACTTAGCTCCACACTTAATATTGAAAACCTTCCTGGGCCAAATTTCCCTTTAAATGTCTATCAAAAACTTGCGGATAAAAAACGCCCAAAAGCAGAAAAACAAAAACTAAGAAAACAAGTCGTTTCTAGACATAAAACAGAATTAGAGTCATGGTGGTGGCAACAGCTTTTAATCACAAAAAAGCCATTACAGGAAAAAATGGTATTATTCTGGCATAAGCATTTCACTTCAGACCTGAGGAAAGCCAACCCACCTGAAATGTATCAACAAAATCAGATATTCAGAAAGCATGCATTGGGTCGCTATAATCAATTGCTGTTGCAAGTACTCAAAGACCCTGCCATTCAATTATATTTAGATAATATTAAAAACAAAAAAAACAAGCCCAATGAAAATTTAGCTCGAGAGTTATTAGAGATTTTTACTTTGGGCGAAGGTCATTATACAGAACAGGACATTAAAGAAACCGCAAGAGCTTTAACAGGCTGGCGGGCTAATCGGGTAAAATTTAAACTTACCTTTAAAGCGAAACAACATGACAATAAAAGTAAAACAATATTAGGAGTAACAGGTAACTGGGGACTGACGGATGTTATTGATATTATCCTTGAACAGCCCAGGACTAGTGAATTTATTACTGAAAAATTTTGGCGAGAATTCATATCCGACTCACCCGCCCCAACTGAGGTAACGCGCATTGCCCTCATCTTTAGAACATCAGGCTACGACATTAAAATCTTACTCAAAGAAATCCTCATATCCTCTGCATTTTGGGATAAAAATAATAGAAATAACTTAATTAAGTCTCCCGTAGAACTCATTGTGGGGGCGGTCCGGCAATTCAACATTCCTATCAGAAACACTCTGACATTAGCAAAACAATCCGCAAAAGCAGGACAACGTCTGTTTTTCCCCCCGGATGTTAAAGGCTGGCGCGGTGGTACGCAATGGCTGGATGCAGGGTCTTTTTTGCAAAGAAAAACAATATTAGATAAGTTCTTGCCTGCGCAAATACCTATGGCAACAAATAAATACGCATTTATTCCACGCCCATACCAAAATGCTAGTGATTATTTGACTGCCACTTTAGACAACCCAGCAGAACAGTTCTTTGCAATTAATGAAAAAGCCAATTACACAGCTAAGAATAAGACAAATATGGAAAAGCTCCGCTACTTGCTAACACATGATAATTATCAGTTTAAATAAATGAGATAAACAATGGATCGTCGAGATTTTATAAAGCTATTGATAGCCAGCTCCTTAGCCTTGCCTGCCTATGCTTTGCCACAATTAAATGCGCATAAAAAAAGATACCTGGTACTGATTGAGCTAAAGGGGGGGAATGATGGCCTTAATACAGTCATTCCTTATACGAATAAGCTGTACTATGAAAATAGGCCCAGCCTAGCTATTCCAGCAGATAAAGTGTTGCCTATTGATAAGAAAATTGGTTTACATCCAGCACTTAGCGGCCTTAAGTCCCTTTTCGATAATCGTGAACTTGCGCTTATACAAAATATTGGTTATGAAAAACCAAATCTATCCCATTTTAAAAGCCTTGATATCTGGCAAAGAGCCTCTAAAGAAATTAATGATATAGGCTGGATATATCGACTGTTTGACCAGAATCAAATGCTATCAAGCACTCTAAATGGTATTGTTTTTAATGGCTCTACAGGCTACTTCAGGGGACAGCAACCACGATTCTTGAAAATAAATGGCGTAAGACAATTTATTAAACAGGGAAGCTTGCTAGAAAAACAACTTCAGGCGCATGATTTATCTAAATTAAGTCCCGCCCAAATACATTTGCTGCATATAAAAAAGCTCATTATTAACACCGCTTCAGAATTAAAAAAAGACGCAAAATCAGTTCGCACTTCCGCTACAGGCTTCCCTGACACTGTACTAGGCAAGCAGCTAAAAGATGCAGCGACAATGATTGACTTTGGTTTTGATGTTCCTGTTATCAAAGTGTCCTTAAAAGGGTTTGATACACATGCCGAACAGAAAGAAAAACATGATCAATTACTCAAAGACTTAAATGACTCTATGCTCAGCTTTGCAACTTATATGCAACAAAGACAACTATGGGATCAGGTTTTATTAGTCACTTATTCAGAGTTTGGCCGCCGGGTCGCGGAAAATGGTAATAAAGGGACGGATCATGGTGCCGCATCTTGCCTATTTTGTACAGGAGGCAAAGTAAAAGGAGGGCTGTATGGCGGAGAACCAGACTTAAATAATTTAATCGCTGGAAATCTGGCTTATAAAATAGACTTTAGGCAACTTTATGCGAGCATAGAAAACGAGTGGTTTAGAGTGAAACAGCCTGTTATTAGTAAGAAGTATCCCCCCTTAAATATCATTAATAATGCATAAAAACACCTAAGCATAAAACTGTCACTATTCAAATGGCTCAGAAATCACTACTTTAATCAGCTGTCCTCTTTTAAGTAAAACATCTGTTTGTATACTATTGGCTATTGCACAGCTTACTAGATCCCATTCACTGCCTGCACGTTTAAGTAATCTCGGCAGGCTTTCGTTTGACCTGGCAGTGATGATACGCAATCTTTGCTGCGAAATTCTAGCCTTTTCCTTTGCCGTTAGCTGATGAAAAGTAGCAACAGATTGAGCCATTGCCTGGCCGTATTTGGCTCCCAGGTTTTTATTCACTGAGGTCAAACGAAATATCTGATTCTGAAAGGCAACCCAGGTAACGGTTGCTTCCTGTTTATAGCTCGTAATGCTAACCTGGCTGGCTGGAAACCCACCGACGGTTAATTTTTCAACTTTCTGACTGCCGGCATTTGCCTCATTAAGAAAATCATGGGCCGCTTTTACTGGGTCATTACCTTCGCCCTGAATTTGTAATATTAGCAGTGCATCTTCTTGCTTAGTGACTGCAGCCACATATTGTGGCTGGTTAGTAATTTCCCAGTCATCAGGAAAAGTAAGCCCGATATTCATGGTTGGATGCAGAAAATCCTGTTCGATTATTACACCTTGCCTGGCATCAAGCCCAACGATTAGGCCATTAAATTTATTCAGAAAATCTTTTTGATTGATTGTTTGTGAATTGACCGCTACGCGAGAGTTACCCTCGGCATTTAGCTCAACGGCTCTTATTTCAGTGGCTTGAACACGTTTTGGCGTAGACGGGTGGGTCGAAAGAAAAGCAAGGCCCTCTCCTTCCTGCCCTTGCCTCACCGTTTCTCGCTCTAATGTGCTTAGAAAATGGGTAATACCATTAGGCTGCCATCCTGATTTAACGGCTAGTAACTGGCCAATTGCATCGGCATCATTTTCCTGTTCTCGACTATAGGGAGCCAGAATCGCTGAATTTATCAGTGTTCCTGTCCCTGATACCGTATTAGCCAGGAAGGGGCTGACTAAACCTACAGCCGCTGAAGTAATGCCCGTTACCAGACCAACCGGCGCGGCGCGGGTTAGGCGTTGTACAGAATGACGTGCTGCAACATGGCCAATTTCATGGCCAATAACGCCAGCCAGCTCATCCTCAGAATTAAGTAATACCAGCAAGCCGCGACTGACATAGACATATCCACCAGGCAGAGCAAAAGCATTGGGTTCTTGCATATCCACGATCTGAAACTGATAAGTCACATCCTGATAAGGTGAGTTTTTTGCCAGGCGCTGACCAATTGATTGTATGTAGCTTACTAGCTTAGGATCATCAAATAAGCCCATTTGCTCGGCCACTTGTTTGGCACTTTCTTCCCCAAGCTCCTTTTCACCTTCGACCGACATAAAAACAACTTCACGGTTTCCAGTCACCGGGTTAACGGCACAGCCATACATTGAAATAGCTGAAACGACTAAAATAAAAAACCTCAATATTCTACTTATTTGTTGCATCATTACCTCAAAGACCTGTTATCTATTAATAGTATTCTGGCATATTTTCTCAATCTACACAGAGCGATATCACTTTCAACCTAAACCGTCACGACCTGTACACGACGCGTAATGCCACATAGCAATGTATAGGGGATTGTATCAGCATAGGTTGCAATTTCTTCTACTGGCAAACCATCACCCCACAGCATAACCTGATCTCCAGGCTCAATTCCACTGTGCTCCGTTAAATCGACAGTTACCATATCCATGGATACGCGACCAATCAAAGGCACCCGCTGATGTTTGATTAATACCGGAGTCCCTTGTTTTGCATTACGCGGATAGCCATCCCCATATCCTATGGATACGACACCAAGGATTGTGTCTCTTTCAGCTAGCCAGCTACCACTATAACCCACCCGTTCTCCTGCTTTAACTGCCTTAATTGCGATAAGCCGCGAATATAGACTCATAACTGGCTGCAAGCCTAACTGTGCGGCGGTCTGTTGCAATACCGGTGAAGCTCCATACAGCATCAGGCCCGGCCTCACCCAATCCAGGTGCGTTTCTGGCCAGGCAATAGTGGCGGCTGAATTAGCACTACTTCTTAATCCAGAGTAGGGGGCAATCGTCTGATTAAATAGTTGCAATTGCTGTGCTGTTTTATCATCCTGAATATCATCGGCATTTGCAAAATGCGTCATAAAGTTGATTTCATCCTGTACATGATGACATTGTTGCAGACGTTGCAATATGCCAGCAAGTTGCTGAGGTCGAATACCCAGACGATTCATTCCTGTATCGATTTTTACCCAGACAGTTAACGAAGTAACTAGAGCTTCACTCTCTAACAGATCGACTTGTTGCTCTGTATGAATAACAGTCTCTAGTTGATAGCGCTGTATTAATTTTAGTTCATCAAGCTGGGAAAATCCTTGTAATACTAAAATCCTTGCTTGCACGTTTGCTTCTCGTAAACGGACCGCTTCATCAATACGCGCGACGGCAAATGCATCGGTATATTCCGCCAGATAGTTAGCTATCAATTTCAGGCCATGCCCATAAGCATTTGCCTTAACCACTGCCATAATCTTTGCCTGGGGGGCATATTCACGAGCTCTACAGACATTGTGCCGCAAAGCCTTTAAATCTAGCTCAATATGCGCGGCGGCTGAGATCATTCATAATCCCCATCTGCATAAGGGTCATGTGCATAATTCTCAAAACGTGTGTATTTGCCCAGAAAGGTTAAGCGTATAGTGCCAATCGGGCCATTCCGTTGTTTACCGATAATGATTTCTGCCATACCTTTATCAGGGGTATCCTCGTTATACACTTCATCCCGATAGACAAACATAATCACATCGGCATCCTGCTCAATACTTCCTGACTCCCGCAAATCGGACATGACCGGACGTTTATTGGGACGTTGCTCCAGATTACGATTTAACTGAGATAAAGCGACCACTGGGACATTCATTTCCTTGGCCAGGGTTTTTAAGCCCCGCGAAATATCGGAAATTTGTGCTACCCGGCTCTCACCACTGGATGGTGACTGCATTAATTGTAAATAATCCAGAACGATTAAGCCTAATTGACCGTGATCACGGGTTAAGCGCCGCGCTCTGGAACGCACTTCATTGGGTGTCAGTGCTGGCGTATCGTCGATAAATAACTTGGTCTCAGCAAGTAAATTAATCGCGGATGTGAGACGCGGCCATTCATCATCATCTAACTTACCGGTTCTAACTTTATGCTGATCTATACGCCCTAACGATGACATCATGCGCATGGCCAGTGAATCTCCCGGCATCTCCATGCTGTATACGGCAACAGGCAAACCACTACCCACGGCAACATTTTCTGCCATATTCATAGCTATCGTAGTTTTACCCATCGAAGGTCGCCCGGCAACAATGATCAGGTCCCCCGCCTGCAGACCTGACGTCATTTCATCCAGGTCGGTAAAACCGGTACTGGCTCCGGTGATACTCCCTTCCTGCTCAAATAGCTCTTCTATTTTTTCAACTGCCGTACCCAGCAAATCCTTAATCGAGATAAAACCCGATTGTCCTTTTTGCCGCTGCTCGGCAATTTCAAAAACATTTTTTTCTGCCCCTTCCAGCAAATCACTAGTCGACTGGCCTTCAGGATTAAAGGCAGATTCAGAAATATCCGTACCCACATGGATTAACTGCCTTAATACCGAGCGGTCACGCACTATATTGGCATAGGCAACAATATTTGCCGCACTGGGCGTATCTTTTGCCAGCACACTTAAATAAGCCAAACCACCGGCATCATCCAGTTCATTGATTTTACCCAGCGTTTCTGAAATCGTGACTACATCAAAAGGAATCTGTTTTTCAGCCAGATCTTGTATCGCCTGAAAAATAAGCCGGTGATCTTTACGATAAAAATCAATTTCACTTACTTTATCCGCCACCGTATCCCAACGCTCATTATCCAGCATCAGGCCACCCAGTACCGATTGCTCAGCCTGAATAGAATGTGGAGGTACTTTTAACGAGTCTACCGCTCTATCGCGACTTGTAAATTGGTTTTCAGCCATACGTTTGTTTATATAAGGGAGTAGAATTTATTCTGAAAAAATCAGTTAAACATGGAATGATAACGCAAGACAAAATAAACATGATGCTTAACCAACAAACAATGCATGCTGACTTTTTACAGCAAACTCTCGACCTCGCTGAAAATAATGTACTACTAAATAAGGGTGGCCCCTTTGCTGCCATTATTTGTCGAGAACAAAAAATCATTGCTGCGTGCACAAACACGGTTACTTGCAGCAATGATCCTACCGCCCATGCCGAAATAATGGCTATCCGTACAGCATGTACTCGATTAAACACTTTTCAATTGATCGATTGCATACTTTACAGCAGTTGCGAACCCTGCCCCATGTGCTTAGGGGCAATATACTGGGCACGCTTAAAAAAGGTTTACTTTGCCTGTAATCGCTACGATGCAGCCCAGGCAGGATTCGATGATAGCTTTATTTATAATGAAATTGCTCTACAAGCGGAAAAACGGCAAATCATCATGCAGCATATTCAGCTCAAGGAATCTCTTAAACCTTTTACCACATGGCAGGCAGAGGAACATAAAGTACCTTATTGAGCTAGCTCACTATTTTCCTCTGTCGCTTCTGTTGTAGATTCTTCAGACCCAGCAGCTTTATCTCTGATTTTAATTAACCAGCCACCTTTTGCCTGGCATTCTACTGTATTATTTGCTCTAACATGAATGCGTGCGTACTTCCCCGTTAAAGCTGCGGGCAACCTTGCCGAAACTTGATAGAAACTATCTCTATCAATTATATTAAGCTCTAAAGGAATATTTTTCGCTACCGCCTTGATGGTAGTTCCGTCAGCATAACCTGAAACCGTAAAAGAAATCTCTGATTCAGGATCCGCTTCTCCTTTATGCGGAGGAGTAAAACTTTTAAACCGCGGTTTTTTACACCCCATGTCAACATTTCCCGCATTATAAGCAAAAACGGAACCTGCAAAACCTATACTAGCCATTAAACTTACTGAGATTAATGTTTTTTTCATCATTATTATGTCCCCTTTGGTTTCAAGCAAAAACGTAAAGCGGACATAAGTCCGCCAAAATACTGACAAATCCTGGATTTAGCGAACCAAAGTCAGCTCTCCAACAGAATTTTTCATAACTAACACGCAAGACATTCTATCATTATTGATTTAGCTAAAGCACAATAATTACTCAAACAACAAAAACCATATACACCATTGATATTATTATGTTTTAAGGTATTCTAAAAAACAGATCTAAAGCAAAACGCTTGACTATAAATAAAAACAAACTAAAATTCTTATTAATACTATATCAATAGTCCGTTAAGAGGAAATTACTCCTATGTACAAAACACACAGCTTTTTATTAGCCGCACTTCTTCTTATCAGTTCATTTGGTGCCAGTGCTTTGCAACTGGGTCCAATTAATGCGAATAAATACCCGCAAGCCAATGATGATCATATTTCCCTCATAGCTGGCGAATTTACAGTGGCCGAAGGGAATGTGGGCGGGAATGACCGTTACGGCACCACCCACACACTCAATGGCTCATGGATAGGCATATACGGCCTGATTACCTCGTTTGACTCAGAGGGTGAATATACCTACCAGCTTTTCGACAGCACGACTAATGATAGCCTACCCTCTAACGGAGTGGGCATAGACATCTTTAGCTATACACTGGCCAATGAATCTGGCCAGACAGATATCGCGCAGTTAATTATTGATGTTCATGCCAGTTCCAACCCAAACCAAACTCCTATCGCTGTTGATGATCATGAGTCAGTGGTCATTGGTGAAAAAACTAATGCAATAGGAAATGTAAGTAATAATGATCTCTACGGTAATATTGTGGCTTTTAATCAATCTACCGGTCAGTATGGATTTGTAACGCTACTAGATTCATCGGGCAGCTATATATACACACTTTATGAAAGTACCGACAATGCCAGCCTGGAGCCTAATGGAGTAGACACTGACAGCTTTACCTATACCTACACAAATAGTGTAGGCTTAGCTGATACTGCGCAGCTTATAATTAATGTCAGTGCTAACCCATCACAATCTCGCCCCCCTATAGCCAATGATGACCAGAATTCAGTGATCATTACGGTAAACCCCACTACTTCTGGTAATGTTAGCAATAATGACCGTTATGGCAGCATAGTGATCTTTAACGAACCAACGACTGGGAAATATGGGTTTCTTAGCTCGACAAAGCAATCAGGCGAATACACTTACCAGTTATTTGACAGCACAAATACCGACGACTTGCCTCAGGAAGGGGTTGATACAGAAACATTCACCTATACACTTGCAAATGAAGACGGCACTACAGATAATGCCCAACTCATTATTATTGTCACCGCCAACCCCAACCCAACCCAACCTGTAGCAAATGATGATCATGGTTCAGTAGTGATCGGCGTAAAACCAAGTGCGGTAGGAAATGTAACTACTAATGACCTAAATGGCGATATAGTTTCTTTTAATGAATCATCATCAGGTCAATATGGCTTTTTAACACCTACCGACTCAAAAGGTGGTTACACTTACAAACTTTTTGACAGCACTGATGGTTCTAGCTTACCTCCTAGCGGGATTGGTATCGACAATTTCACCTATACCCTTGCAAATGCTTCAGGCGAGACAGATACAGCGAAGTTAATTATTGATGTCAGTGTCACCAAAGCTGATCAACCTATAGCCATTGATGATCATGAATCGGTGGTAATTGCCGAAAAACCATCCGTTGCAGGAAATGTAATTGACAACGACCTATACGGTAATCTGGTGTCTTTTAATAAATCATCCGGTAAATACGGATTTTTGGAAACACAAGGCAATTCGGGGGCTTATCTCTACAAGCTT
>JAUXBW010000065.1 GCA_030619185.1 Methyloprofundus sp. | reverse complement strand
TGTTTAACAGGATTATTGAGTAAATACAGACCTCAACAATGCCCCCTGGAAAATAGGCATTGAGCCTAATAAACACGGGGGATTTAGCCAAAATTGGACATTTATATTTTTGCGTTGTTTTATATATTATTGATTTATATGGACCACACATCTCAAGCTAGGGCTAAACCAAGCAGAACCATAGTTATATCTGTCCAAAAAAAGTGCTTAATTTAAGCCAAATTGTTGAGGTCTGAAATAACATAAACGAATGTTGTAATCCTTTTCATTACGTGGGCAATAATCCCAGTAGTTGTACCAGACTTTTTCCTTGGTGGATAAAGGCGTTGCAATTGATTGTGCGCTAAGATTATGAACTTTATTGATAATTTTACTTAAATCTTTTCCTTTCTTATGCCGGTAAGTTTTTATTCAGGATGCTGTTTTATATTGTCGCCCAGCTTAGACCGAGAGGAGTCCTCGCCTAGGCGAGGCAGTGTATTGGTTTTATATTCAAGCCAAAGAACCACCGCAACTACTCCCTTGTCCAGCAGTACAGCCATAACAATGCTGACGCACAGCAATATGCGTTCCTGCTAGCTGAGATAAATCTAACTCTAACTCAGTAAAATGTTGTTTCTGAACAGCAGAGCCTAAGGGTAAATCTAGCATTTGATTAAAGTCACAGTCATAAACATAGCCCTGCCAGTCTATGCTGAGAGTGTTTTTACACATGACAGACTCAATATTTTGAGCGCAATAATTATCTTTGAGTAAAGTAAGATAGTTAGTAAAGATTCCCTTACTAATAAGCGTACTACCAAATCGTTGTATAGGCATATTTGTTACGACATAAAGCTGGTTAAAGTGGATGCCATAATGTGCCTGTAAATGGTTTTTGTAGGCTTTTTCTAATTCAGCCTGGTTAGGTGGGAGTTCTGCCCCCTGGGGGTTAAAGACCAAGTTTAATGCAGTCGGGCTTTTATCGTCTCCATAGCCTAAATCATTGAGTTTTTTTAGAGCAGACAGACTACTGGCGAATACGCCTTTGCCACGCTGAGCATCAACATTGTCCTCAAGATAGCAGGGCAGGGAGGCGGTGATTTCAACTTGATTATCAAACAGGAACTCAGCGAGATCTTCATACCCCGGCTCTTCTAAAATAACTAGATTACACCGGTCTATCACCTTAATATCGCGTTTCCGAGCCGCAATAACTAACGATTGAAAGTGTGGGTGCATTTCCGGTGCGCCACCGGTTAAATCCAGAGTATGTATGCTGGAATTAGAATTTAATAGGGCAATGAGTTTGTCTATATTTTCCTCACTCATTAATTCTGTGCGTGTAGGACCCGCATTAACATGGCAATGTAAGCAACTAAGATTGCATAAATAACCAAGATTAACCTGTAATACTTCTACCTGATGACGAGTGATGGCAGGAAAATCGCTAGGTTCTAGAAGGGGGAGTGTTTCATGCATTGCTTATTGCTCACTAAAATAAATATTGGCATAGTAGCTAAGGGCGCTTCCAGCAGAGTTATCGGTATCAGTCATAATGGCAAGCGCATCAATAAAACGGATGTCATCACCAAAATGATTTTTTAGGTCTGTGCGTACATTACGTTTTTCTGTGTACCAATGACTAGGCTGGTCGAGGCCGGAACGTACAGAGATCATTATGTCACTATTACCAGCAAAAGGGTTTGCCCAGGCATTATTTTTTGGTGTATGCCCCGCCCAGACATAGTTGATTGCCCTGGTTTGCCAAAAAAACCATTGCCCCTTAATAATCAGGTAAATTCTTGCCGCAAAATCATCTCCCTGTTTGCTTTGCTCGTTGTTAATGCTGAGTGTTTTATCTATGCGCCAAGACCAGTTTAAATAGGGTGTTTTGTGTAAATCTATGTGTATCTGTTTATATAAACTTGAAGCACTGCCCTTGCTTTTTGCTTCCAGGCTAGCCTGTTTATCTAGGGTTATTAGTTGATATTGAGTGTAGTCCTTAAATGATTTATGCTGCCAGTCAGTTAAGGTGCGGCTGGCAAAGTCACTGATATGCACTGGTTCGGCATAAAGACTAAAGGAGCCTAGATATAAAATGAAACAGAGTCTTTGTAATTGCATGGTATTAGGCAAAGATTGAGGGTGTAGGTGGTAAGTTGAGCGGCTATCCTGTACAGTATTTTACAGGATTAATTAAACAAAATAATAGCCGCTATATGATACCAATTAGAGATACCGCGCCGTGTTATTCCCGACCTTATGTGACCTGGGGAATCATGTTTATCTGTACCAGTCTCTTTTTATTGTTGCTAATCTCGCCCAATAATCTGCATCACTATGTTATTTATATTTATGGCATGGTTCCGGCCCGATACACCAATCCGGAGTGGGCAATAGCGATGGGTTACCCTGTAGATTATCATTTCTCCTTTATTAGTAATTTGTTTTTGCATGGGGGTTGGTGGCATTTGATTATGAATATGTGGTTTCTGTGGATTTTTGCGGACAATATTGAAGACAGAATGGGGCATGGGCGATTTATCGTTTTTTATTTGCTGTGTGGTTTTATAGCGACCGCTATTCAGAGGTTTTATACGCCAGAATTAGTGGTGCCCGTTGTTGGCGCATCGGGTGCAATTGCCGGTGTATTAGGGGCGTATTTTTTTCTCTATCCCTACGCAAAAATTGTGCTCTGGATTCCTATTTTATTTTTACCCATTTTTGTAGAAGTTCCTGCCATTGCTTTTATCGGTGTTTGGGTTATTTTTCAGATGGCAAAAGCCAGTACCGCAATTATGTTTAATCAAGGTGCATCTGATGTTGCGTTATGGGCGCACCTAGGGGGATTTGTGGCGGGTTTTATGTTGTTTCACTTTTTTCTCAGAAAAGATTATCCTGCGTAAATGCCTTTAATGTATAATAAGATGATAATTTTAAAAGTCTCTTTAGCGTAGTTTTATGATCGCTTAGAGTTATTCTTAGGAAGTTGATGCCAAAATGAAAAAAGTTAATATTGCCCTAGTAAGGCTAATCCAGTTTGTGGTTTTTGTTGTTTTTACCTTTGTCGTTATTGTTTATTTTGCTGCGATAATATTTATTCCATTAGACGCATTGGTTATGATTAGTAAACTATTAAGTGTCGTAGGGATTAATACTTTTGTAGGGGCGTTGATTGGGCTGCCTATAGTGGGTTATTTAGGGAAAATTATTTACGAAACACCCGGGTTGGTAGGTATGGTGATGGAAACCGGTATAGACTTAGTTAAAATGGGTAAAGCAAAGGTTGATGCCTTCAATAAGATCGCTGAATCTATTAATTAAGAAAACTTAACCTGGCCTTTGTAGGCTGAGTTATCAACGAAAAGGCCGATACTCTAAAGGTATAGGCCTTTTTTTATGCCTACTGGTTAGTTCCTGCTTTAATTACTAAGGACATCATTGATGTTAATGTTTATTTCTCCTGCAAAATCACTGGATATGCAGGCACCTTATCCTGAGTTACAAGCCACCCAGGCCAGGCTGTTAAATGATAGTCAGCAACTGATTGATCAACTGCAAACATTGAACCCGGAAGAGATAAAAAAACTGATGGGGATCAGTGAGAAATTAGCAGATCTTAATTATCAACGCTTTCAAGACTGGACTCAATCAGATTCTGCGCTGCAATGCCCTGCGCTATATGCCTTTCAAGGTGATGTGTATCAGGGCTTAGCAGTAGAATCCTTAGCACTGGATGAGATTGAATTTGCTCAGCAGCATTTACGCATCTTATCGGGGTTATATGGTTTATTGCGTCCTTTGGATTTAATGCAGGCTTATCGTCTGGAAATGGGAACGCGGCTGGCAAATGAGCGTGGGGCTAATTTATATGCTTTCTGGGGAGATAAAATATCTGCATTAATTAATGCAGATATGCCCAAAGATGAAGTCCCTGAGTTAGTGAATCTGGCTTCAAATGAATACTTTAAAGCGGTTAAGGCCAAGTTCATCAATAGTCAGATCATTACCCCTGTATTCAAGGATTTCAAAAACGGACAGTATAAAATTATTAGTTTTTATGCAAAAAAGGCGCGGGGCATGATGGTCAATTACGCGCTTACCCATAAAATCACCCAGACTGAGCAGTTGAAGAACTTTAATAGTGCTGGATACCAATATACAGAAGAGTTGTCTGATACCAGGCAGTGGGTGTTTATTCGCGATGAAATGTAGCTCAGTATGTTTATTATTATGCAAAATAACAAAAAGTCCTATAAGTTATCAGTGCTAGTCCTTTTGCATACCAATATCATGAACAAAGACATTGCTCTTAAGGCTAGAGAGCGAGTGCAGCAGCAGGTTCTATGAAATTGGCACGACATCTTTCAAAAAATCATAATATTATAAGTTGATAGTCATAATGAATAAGTATATTATGACAATCTAATGTTATTTGTTGATCAGGAGATTATTATGCAAAATGATGTAAATATCCAGCGTCGTAAACTATTAAAACTAGCAGGTGTCAGTGCTGCAGCATTGGCTACATTTCCTGGTCTGATCAATGCTAAAACGATGCGAGTGGGGAACCATGCATCACTTGATTTTACCCCCGATGTAGAAATTAGGCTGACCGGGGAGGTTAGCTATGTGCCGATTTTTGATGGCCCTCAGACTCGTGTCTGGAAAGTAAAGGGCAAAGTATTAAAAGGCAATAAAAGCGTTGTTACTAATGAAGGCAGCTATCTCGCACCGACGATTCGCTTGCATAAAGGTCAGAAAGTACGTATCTATTTAAAAAATGAATTACCCTCTGCCACAATATTACATTGGCACGGCCTACATGTACCCGCCAAAATGGATGGTAATCCGATGTATGCTATTGGGAATGGTGAAACCTTCGTGTATGAATTTGAAATACTAAATAGGGCGGGGACTTATTGGTATCATGCACATACGCATAGTTTAACTGCTAAACATGTGTACTCAGGGCTTGCAGGATTTTTTATTGTCAGTGATGATGAAGAACAGGCACTCAACTTACCGCGTGGCGAATTTGATGTGCCTCTGGTGATTCAGGATCGTAACTTCGATCAGCAAAATCAGCTTAAATACGATGGCGGCATGATGATGAAGATGCATGGTTTTTTAGGCGAGCAGATACTGGTTAATGGTACGCCTGAGTTTGAATTACCTGTTGCAACACGCGCTTATCGCTTGCGTTTGTTAAATGGCTCTAATTCACGTATTTATAAACTGGCCTGGGATGATGGAACACCCATTCAAGTCATTGGCACAGATGGGGGGCTGTTAGAGCAAGCAGAAACACTGCCTTATTTAACACTTGCACCTGCGGAGCGGCGAGAAATCTGGGTTGATTTTAGTGATAAGAAAATAGGCACTGAGATAACTTTGCGCAGTTTGGAGTTTTCATCCGGCGGTATGGGTATGATGGGCGGTATGGGCGGCGGCATGCGCGGTGGTCGTAGAGGCGGCATGATGGGGGGCAGGCGATCACATTCTGGAGAGGATTTTACTGTGCTTAAAGTACGTGTTAGTAAAAAAGTTTCTGGCAACGACATCTTACCCAAGCGCTTAAGTAAAATTAAAGCATTAACTTTGGCTGATGCTGCAAACCCACAATCAGCTCGTCGAATTACTTTATCCATGCGGCATATGTCGGCATTGCTAAATGGCCGTTCTTATAAAATGAATGATATCAGGGAAGATGAGATTGTACCTGTGAATACGGTGCAGTTAATGGAATTTGATAATGGTTTTCATGGCATGGGGGGAGGCATGATGGGCATGCCTCATCCCATGCATTTGCACGGTGAGCAATTTCAGGTGGTTAAACGTGAAGTAAGAAATAAATCAGGAAGAGGATATGCTTCAGTTTCTGCAGGTTTTCTGGATAAAGGCTGGAAAGATACTGTGCTAGTGATGCCGGGCGAAAAAGTGACCCTATTAAAGCCGTTTAATGATTTTACCGGTATTTTTATGTACCACTGTCATAACCTGGAGCATGAAGATATGGGAATGATGCGTGACCTATTGGTAAAATAGAACTGTAAACGTAGGAGCGGTCTTTAGCCGCGAATTGATAAATGTCGACTCCTGGCTAAAGACCGTTCCTACGGCTGAAAAATAAGTAAAATAATTTTAGGTTGTACGAATTCAATCAAGGAACAGGGAAGAACTATGCAAACAAGCAAGCAAATAGATGTTAAAGGGATGGTCTGTGGTGGTTGCGAGACTGTTATAGAGGAAGGCGTTGCGGAGATGGAAGGTGTCATTGAGGTTAAAGCCGACTACCCTAGTGGACAATGTACCATCAGTTTTGAAGATAACCAGGTCAGCCTTGAGGATATTTATAAAACGATTGAAGAGAAAGGTTATCAGGTTGACTTGACTCCGCCTGGTAAGGGCAATGTGTTTATCAAAATTAGCTTATCTATATTGGCATTGATAGGTATCGTTTTGTTAATGTTTTTCTCGCGTAAATTATGGCATCAATTCAGTGTGCCTGATATTAGTTCGCAGTTAAGTTACGGCATGATTTTCGTTGTTGGCTTAATTACCGGACTGCACTGTATAGGTATGTGTGGCAGTTTTGTTATTGGCTACACGGTTAAAGATGCAGAACATGGCCGCTCAGCATATTTATCGCATATCTTGTATGGCACTGGAAAGACACTTTCCTATGCCATGTTTGGGGCACTGTTTGGTTTTATAGGCTCGGTTATCAGCATTACTCCGTTTATCAGTGGCGTAAGCATCTTATTGGCAGGCATCTTTTTAATTATTTTCGGCCTTAATACACTAGGTTTATTTGCGGTATTAAAGCGCATACGCATTAAGCAGCCTGAGGTGATGGCGCGTTATGCCAACAAGAAACGACGTAATTCACGCAGTCCTTTTTTTATCGGTTTTTTCTCTGGTTTTTTACTTGGCTGTGGACCTCTTCAGGCCATGTATATTATGGCTGCAGGCAATGGCGATCCAGTGGAAGGAGCGAAGTTTTTAGCAGCATTTGGCTTAGGTACTTTGCCGGCATTATTGGGCTTCGGTATGGCAACTCGCTGGTTGTCAGGTGCCATGACGCACCGAATTACGCAAATTTCTGGTGTGATTTTACTGGTGATGGGAACCATGATGCTTAATAAAGGCTTAATGAAAACCCAGTCCGGTTATGACTTTAAATCTATTAGTACTACGTTGACTCAACAACTTAATGACAAGTGATAGGATGTTGAGGGCCGAAGCGCATCTTTTGTGACACTAAACTCTTTGTAGGGCGTAGCTTTAGCCCGCCAATATTCAGGGGCTTTGATACAGGCGGGCTAAAGCCACACCCTACGTTTGCAAGCTTAAGTTTTTAAACAAGCCTAAAACAACTCAGCCGATACAGATAATACAAACCTAGAAATATTAGCGCGCCCATAGTATCGGCTAGCCAATCATTAACATCGCTCATTCTTCCCGGCACAAATGATTGATGCCATTCATCAAATACCCCATATAGACTGCAAAAAGCCAGGCTGCTTAGAAGCAATAAGGGCAGGGATGATAGGGCGTGTCGAAAAGCACGTAGAGCAAAAATAGCCATAAGGAAATATGCACCTGCATGCACTACTTTATCCTGGTGCTGAAATAACAGCGGTGCCGGTAGAGTTGACTGGTCGGAGAGCCAGTAAATTAAAACACAATAGAGTATTAGCTGTGCGCTATCGAATGCTTTGTTATAATGTTCATACATGTGTGAATTAGCTAGTATTTTCTTTGTCAATGAATAATGTATTTGATTATGCCTCAGCCTGTCTGCATCGTACAGATATTGATGAAAAGTTACAATTAACTGCAAACGCATGGCAATTGTATCAACAAGGTGAATTACAGTTTGAGTCTTTATCTGCGGTGCAAGGGATAGAGCATGTTCGCTTCCCTACGCAACCTGAATTACTCGCACCTCGATATATGGCGCGGCGTAAATTAGGCACTCCTGAAGGCGTGCAGGCCTTTTACCATGCGCTGGCACATATCGAATTTATTGCCATTTATCTTGCCTGGGATATACTCTATCGGTTTCGTGGGTTGCCGGAAAAGTTTTATCAAGACTGGCTAAGAGTAGCACACGAAGAGGCACTGCATTTTAATTTAATCCGGGAGCATTTACGCAAGCTAGGGATTGATTATGGCGATTTACCTGCGCATCAAGGCTTGTGGGAACATGCACAGGATACAGCGCATGATTTACTTGCGCGGCTGGCGATTATACCCCGCTGTATGGAAGCGCGAGGGTTAGATGTAACGCCAGGAATGATAGAAAAAATCCGTAGTATAAAAGATGTAGCCGGGGTGAAAATATTACAGCGTATTCTGGAAGATGAACAGCAACATGTGTTATTCGGTTCAGAGTGGTTTTATCAGCAATGCCAGAAACAACAACGGGTGCCCGAAGAAACTTTTAAAATGCTAATTTTAAAATATTTTAAAAATAATAAACCCAAAGGCCCTTTTAATACTCAAATGCGCCTACAGGCTGGCTTTAGTCTAAATGAATTAGCCTGGCTAGAAGAGCAATAAGAAAAACTAAGGAGCGAGGATTTAATAATACCCGAAAGTATAGCGCAGGATTTTGGCTTCACCGTCGTGTAAGAAAAACAGGCGCATAGCAGGCTACGCAACTGTTTTACTAGTGCGGTTGTGGGGTCAACAGACAAGCTAGACTCGGGTATTATTATATTCTCGCTCCCTAAACATCATCAGTTCCCATGCGTTGCTTGGGAATGCCTCTGGGGCACACTAGTGCCCTGTAACTCGCGATGCGAAGCATTGCTGACTGCATTCCCACGCAGACTGTGGGAACGAGTGTATTTATGAATCATACCAAACCCTTTGATATTCCTTTTTTTGCCTTAGGATTTAGAACTTTTTTTGCTTTATCAGGCCTATCTGCTTTAATCCTGATGGTTATATGGCGCTCCTTATATGATGGCAGCTTAGTTCTTGATAATTATTTTGCTAATAATTATTGGCATGCGCATGAAATGCTTTTGGGTTATACCGTTGCTGTTATTTCCGGATTTTTATTAACCGCAGTTAGAAACTGGACAGGGCAGGAAACACTCACCGGTGCAGGATTGGCAAGTCTGGCTTTACTATGGGTTTATGGCAGAATATTACCGTTTTATTCTGGTTTGCTAGCGGATGAATTTATCGCCCTGGTGGATTTCTTGTTTTTACCGGTACTCGCTTACTGTCTGCTCAAGCCAATTATGGCCGCCAAATATACGCGTGGCTATGTTTTTATTGGCCTTTTACTCATTATGAGCTTTGGTAATACGCTGATTCATTTAGAAATATTAGGACTGGCAGAGCAGAGTGCCTGGACAGGTTTTCAAATAGTGATAGCGTTGATTATAGTGATGATACTGGTGATAGCAGGTCGGGTTTTTCCATTTTTTACTGAAAAGGGCTTGCCCGGCACCTTGCCAATTCGCAACCCGCTCTACGATGGCTTAGCGATAGCTTCGGCGATACTGGTGTTTGCATTAAATATCATGCAGATTTCAGGGTTTTTACTAGCCATCGCAGCAAGTCTGGCTGCTATTATTAATATACTCAGAGTCAATAACTGGTACGTTTTCAGAGTCTGGTTTGTACCCTTATTGTGGGTACTCTACATAGGCTATGCATGGATTATTATTGGTTTTATTTTAACAGCCCTCAGTGCCTTTGATATTATTCAGCCAACCCTGGCATTGCATGCTTTCACCATGGGCGGCATAGGCGTGATTACTTTAGGTA
>JAUXBW010000110.1 GCA_030619185.1 Methyloprofundus sp. | reverse complement strand
GGAATAACTTCGACAACTCGCTTGTGTTTATGCTCGTCTTCTGCGTTGTAGAAATAGTTGCGTAGCCAACTATGCGCCTGTTTCTACGCCTTGAATACGAATATAAACCCTGCGCCTTTGCCAAACTTATTCCGCGCGCGTTCCTAAGCAACTTATTAGAAACTACTCAAGCTATTGCCTGTGAAGTATAATACTATACTAATAATTAGAATGAATTTGTCAGCCTCTGAATAATATACCTTAATGATAACTCATATTGGTTCAATTTCTTTAAGTCATGTCTAAACAACAAAACTACGATGTGCTGATTATTGGCAGTGGTGGTGCCGGGCTTAGCCTGGCACTCAAATTAGCCGATCACTGCCAGGTCGCTGTGTTATCAAAATTTGCTTTAACTGAAGGCAGCACATTTTATGCCCAAGGTGGCATATCAGCGGTATTAGATTCACAGGAAACCTCAATAGAATCGCACATTCAAGATACCATTATTTCAGGGGCGGGACTGTGTGACCCCGCTATCGTCAGGCTCACTGTAGAATATGG
The DNA here is from genome assembly GCA_030619185.1 of Methyloprofundus sp. Classification (GTDB taxonomy): domain Bacteria; phylum Pseudomonadota; class Gammaproteobacteria; order Methylococcales; family Methylomonadaceae; genus Methyloprofundus. The sequence goes on along the minus strand of JAUXBW010000110.1, from coordinate 7,266 downwards.
CAAAAAAAGTATCGACTTCCTGCATCAACAAGGTATGGAGTTCTCTGAACGTCAAAACAAGCAAGGTGAGACAGAATTACACCTAAACCAGGAAGGCGGGCATTCTGAACGGCGCATAGTACACCACGCTGATGCAACCGGAAAAGCACTGTCACTCTCGCTTATTGATAAAGCAACACTACATCCAGACATTACACTATTAGAACACCATAATGCAATCGATCTGATTACCTCGCACAAACGGGGGTTTAAACAGCAGCGAATACTAGGTGCCTATGTTTTAGACACCCTAAGCAAACAGGTTAAAACGATTACCGCAAATACGGTTGCAATCGCGACGGGGGGGGCTAATAAAGTTTATCTGTATACAACAAACCCACAAATTTCAACCGGGGATGGCATTGCTCTAGCCTGGCGTGCGGGCTGTCGTATTGCTAATATGGAGTTTATGCAGTTTCATCCTACCTGCCTATATCACCCTGATGGACATTCATTTTTAATCAGTGAAGCAGTCCGTGGTGAAGGTGGCAAACTGATATTACCGGATGGCTCAGCCTTTATGCAGCATTACGATTCAAGAGCCGAACTGGCCCCCCGCGACATTGTTGCCCGTGCCATCGATCATCAAATAAAGAAACTCGGAATTGATTGTGTTTATCTGGATATTAGTTATAAACCCGCTGACTTTGTCACAAGCCACTTTCCTTCTATCTATGAACAGTGTCTTAAACTTAATATCGACATCACAAAAAGCCCTATACCGGTAGTTCCTGCCGCACATTATACCTGCGGGGGGGTTATGGCAGATAGTTATGCCAGAACAGATATTCCCGGTTTATATGCCTTAGGGGAAGTAGCACATACAGGTTTGCATGGAGCCAACCGTATGGCCAGTAATTCACTACTGGAATGTCTGGTCTTTGCTGATCGTGCCAGTGAAGATATTCTACGCCAGAATATTAGCCAGCCCATCCCCACAATACCCGACTGGGACGAGTCTCAGGTAATTGACTCTGATGAAGAAGTCATGATTGCCCATAACTGGGATGAGCTACGCCGCTTTATGTGGGATTATGTCGGCATAGTGCGCAGCACGAAACGCTTACAAAGAGCAGAGCATCGCCTGGAAATATTAAAAAACGAAATTGCTGATTACTATCACCATTACCGTGTCAGTAGCGATTTACTGGAATTACGTAATCTGGTGATTGTAGCAGACCTGATTATTCAGAGTGCCCTGGCAAGAAAAGAAAGTCGGGGGCTGCATTATACTCAGGATTATCCGGCGTTAGATGCCAAGCAGAATGCAAAAAATACCATACTCACTCCACCACCAGAATAGAGGCATAGGATGCGCTTCGTCTATTATGTATAAATAATGCTCAGTACACGATTTACATTACACTCCTTAGTTACTGAAGCGCATAAAACCATTCAACCGTACTTATCCGCACAAAGCATTAGCATAGATGCGACGATGGGAAATGGACATGACTGCTTATTTCTGGCTCGACACAGCCACAAAGTTTATGCTTTCGATGTACAAGAGGAAGCCATTATGACAACGCGCGCACGCCTGGAAAAAAATAACTGCATCGACAAAGTAAGCTTAATTCACGCCAGCCATGAAACGATGCATTCGCTTATTCCCCAGGGAGAAAAAGCGGATGCAATCCTGTTTAATCTAGGCTATTTACCCCATGCAGACGCAACTATTATTACTCAGAAAAAGAGTACTATTGCCGCACTCAAACATGCATCAGAGTTGCTAAGCACCCAAGGTATAATCAGTATACTCGCCTACCCGGGGCATAGTGGTGGACAAGCTGAAATGCAGGCGATTGTCCACTGGTATAAACAACTGGATAGTTCACACTTTGCGATTAGTATTATTCGTAGCATGCATGAAAAAATAAACTCACCCAGATTATTTACTATACAAAAATTGCAATAAAGAAATATGCACAGAATCCTTAAACTCTCTTTTTCTACCCAGGTTTTTTTAGCCCTGTGTCTGGGCCTTCTTATAGGTCTTTTTTTCGGTGAGAAAGTAGCATGGCTTAATATGGTCGGTATGGCATTTATTAAGTTACTGCAAATCGCCATTATCCCCTATATTGTTTTATCACTAGTCACTGGATTAGGCTCTCTCAGCTATGAACAGTCCAAGGAGATTGCCAAAAAATTTGCCATAATGCTGCTTACCCTTTGGGTAATAGGTTTAATCACTATCTTTGTCATGGCACTTGCCTTTCCATTATGGGAAAGTAAAGATTTTTTTAGTACCAACCAAATTACATTAGCACCTAAAATCAATTATTACGATTTATATATCCCGTCTAACCCTTTTAAATCGCTATCTAATAATACGGTTCCTGCCATTGTGGTATTTAGCTTATTTCTAGGGATAGCACTGGTTAATATCGAAAACAAAGAGCAATTTCTTAATCCGGCCTTAATATTACTCGAAGCACTCAATAAAATCACCAAAAGTATTGTTAGCTATTTACCTATCGGTATTTTCGCCATCACAGCGGCCTCAGCGGGTACCTTGCAGCCTGATGACTTTGAAAAATTAGAGATATATTTTGTCGTTTATATTGCGACTGCCTTAATATTATCATTCTGGACTATTCCCTATTTTATCAGCACCATTACCCCCTTTAAATATTCCGATATCATTCAGGGGTGTCGAAATATATTAATCACGGCCTTCGCCTCAGGAAACATATTTATTCTTATTCCAGTCATGTCCGAAGCTTGCAATGACATTTTTACAAAACATAAGCTACACACCGAAAACTCGGAAAAATACAACGAAATTATTATTCCCATTGCCTATAACTTTCCTGCCATGGGCAAGCTACTCTCATTCATTTTTCTACTCTTTGCTGCCTGGTTTACTAATACTGAACTCAGTCTAGTGCAACAATTTTTACTCGCCATTAACGGTATCTTTAGTTTATTTGCCAATGTACATATCAGTATCCCTTTTCTATTAAATTATTTACACTTACCGAGCGATATGTACCAACTTTATCTCTCTGGAGATGTACTTACTAAACGGTTTTCTTCATTAACAGCCGCCATTTTTCTTATTTCATTTACCTTATCTACAACCGCCTATTTAGTAGGTATAGTACGGTTTAACCTTAAAAAAATTCTGCTATTCGCTGGCAGTAGCATACTTATCGTGGCACTGACGATCATAGGTATCCAGACGTTTTTTGATGCTGTTCTGGAAACTGATAAAGACTTGAGTGAAAAGTTAACACGGATGCAAGTCGACTGGGAGGCTCCGCAAAATATCTCCTATAACTTAATCAACACTGCCCATACAGATAAAAATATGTCTACACCCGATGCGATAGTAAAACGAGGCACTTTGCGTATCGGTTTCAACCCGGCTCGGGTTCCTTTTAGTTTTTACAATTCTGCACATCAGTTAGCTGGCTTTGATGTAGAAATGATGAATCATTTATCCTCATCACTCGGTGTCACACTCGAATTTATACCCTTTTCCAAGGTTAGAAACCTGTACCAGGCACTTAAAGATTATCAGCTTGATATTGTTATTTCCGGCGTACATATCAGCAGTGAGTATCTCAGCGAAGTACTATACACCCAGCCTACAATGGACTTAACCACCGCATTAATTGTCAAGGATTTTCGCAAAAAAGAATTTTCTGATTATTCTAAATTTGGAGTGTCTACTCACCTAAAATTAGCCACACTAGATCATTACCCACGTCTGGATTATATAAAGCACAATTTTCCAAATATAGAAATCACCAAGATTAACAAGCCCGCTCTATTTTTTAATGCAGACCAGCAACACCAGTTTGATGGCTATATCACCAGTATAGAAGAAGGTATGACATTGGTGATGTTACATCCAGAATACACAGTTAGCTATGACCCATCAAAATTACACCGCTTCCCGGTTGGCTATGCAGTGCATAAAGAAAACCTGGAACTACAATCGATGTTAAATAGCTGGATAAATATCCTAAAATCAACCGGCCGTATACAACAGCTCTACGACTACTGGATTCAAGGCGAAGGTGCGAAGACCAAAGAACCGCGTTGGTCTATTCTGGAAAACATTATTAAAAACCCAAAATAATTACACTATGGCTCTATTACTTTTTTCTTTAAGACATGTACCTGATGATGAGGCGGCTGATATACGCGAAGTATTAGAAGAAAACCAGATTGACTTTTACGAAACCCATGCGGGCAACTGGGGAATCTCCATGCCCGCCATCTGGCTACGTGATAAACAACAACACGAGCAAGCCCGCTTACTGATTGATGAATATCAGGAGCAACGGCAGCTTATTATCCGTGAAGAATATGCCCAATTGAAACAATCCGGTAAAGCCCCGACCTTTATAAGGAATCTATGGCAATATCCCGCACAGACTATCCTGTTTATTGCCGCAATAGCTCTAGTGCTATACCTATCATTCAAGATGGTGCTGGAGTTTGGTTTGTAGAGAAAACGCGACTTTTAATGACACCCCTGGCGGCATTGTTCTGTATAAAACAGAACAGATCATATAAATCAATAGGGATATTAATTCGTTCTGTACAATAGATATTTTTCAGATACGTATTACATAAAAAGAGCCGTAAATACCAAGCCCCTCTGAAAGTGTGTTGAAAAAAATTGAGTAGTTTTGATTAATGCTGATAAAACGGAAAAGTGTAAGGAACTATCATAATTGACTGACTCTTAACGACCCACTGCAGACATTCAAAAAATTTTCAGGTAATTGTGATAATCCTAATTATTAAATCCCTAAAATGCTGGTTTGTTAGACCCCTTGACCTTGACCCTGTGACCTCTTGTTTATGAAATTGTACGGCACAAATATCAATTGTGATATAGCTTTTCCTCTGGACTTTTCCCACAAAACAGCCACATGTGGTGAAATCACGCTCAGCTCAAACGTGCCGAACAAGCTCAAACAGGCAATTACCTATGGGATTCCGTTTTACTGGGCACATGGCCGCGATGTCTATTTTTATTCAGATCGAGAATTTGATGGCAGTGAGGCAGGCCAACCCTGGTGTTATGAGGTCAAGGATGTGGTGCGTTTTTACTGGATAGGCGGCGAAGCGGAAATCTTCTATCAGCTGGATAAAAAAGGCGATACAAATTTGCTCAGTTTCTGGTTTACCCATTTACTGCTACCGCTCTATTTTACCCTGGAAAATCAATATGATTTTCTGCATGCCGGCGCGGTAGAAATTGAGGGCAAGCCGATACTCTTTATTGCACCCTCGATGGGCGGCAAATCGACCATGACCGACTATTTCATCAAGCAGGGGCATACCTTGGTCTCGGACGATAAAGTTGCAACCTTTTTAGATGAAGGTAGATTTTTCGCTGTAGGTTCCCACCCTTACCACCGTCCCTACCGCTCGTTTGAAGATCTGGGCTATCGCGTTGAGAACTTTACGGATGACTTCAAACCGATTTACGCCTTTTACCAATTGGAACAGAGCGATGCTGATGCTGTGATTTCGATCAAGGAGATTCCCGGATATCAGAAATTTGATGCGCTGATGCCGAACTACCTGTTTATGTTCAGTTACCTCAGACCTCAACGCTTGAAGTATCTGGCATCAATGCTAAACCAGATCAGGGTATTTCAAGTAGCAGTTCCCTGGGACATGGGGCGATTGGGTGAAGTGCATGATGTAATCTGTAAACATAATCGGGAGCTGAAATGAGCGGGATTTTTGGTATCTTCAACCGTAATGGCAAGCCGGTTGATAAAGAGATCGTCAGTACCATGCTTGATACCATTTCTTCCTGGGATCCAGATGATCGTGGCACATGGATCGATGGCTCTGTTGCGCTTGGCCATACGATGCTGTGGAATACCCCGGAATCGAAACTCGAACATCTCCCCAGCTCGAAAGACCACCTCAGCATTACCATGGATGCCCGCCTGGACAACCGTGAAGAGTTGGCTGAAAAACTTTCCATGAATCGACCTTTACTGCAGATTACTGATAGTGATTTTATCCTGGCTGCATACCGCAAATGGGGAGAGGATTGTCCCAAATATCTTCTGGGGGATTTTGCTTTTGTGATCTGGGATGAGAAAGAACAGCGGCTGTTTTGTGCGCGTGATCACATAGGTATAAAACCCTTTTTCTACTATTTAACCGATGAGTGTTTTGTCTTTGGAAATGATATGCGGTCCTTTCTGGCTCATCCGCACATTGATAAAAGCCTCAATGAAAATAACATTGCCTACTACTTGAAAGGAGAGGATTGCTTGCATAACCTCACATTTTATGAGCATATTCATAAATTGCTACCTGGAACATCGATAGTCGTCAACCACAGCACGGTATCCAAATGCTGTTACTGGCTCCCGGAACACTCCCCACGCATACGTTTTTCTTCGGACGAAGCCTATGCCGCCAGGCTCAGAGAACTGCTCAAACAATCGGTTCAGGCAAGGTTGCGTTCTGCTTATCCCGTTACCTCGCATTTGAGCGGAGGTTTGGACTCGTCTGGTATAGCAGTGATCGCGTCGCGGTTACTCAGGAAAGATAACAGGAAGTTACTGGCATTCAACTGGGTGGCAAAACCGGATTCAAATGATGATCCTGAATATTATGAGTGGGGCTACAGTAAGCGTCTGGCAGACCTCGAAGAAATTGAACACCATTATGTGGATCTGAATGCAGAGGGCCTGTCTGATATATTTCTAAATCTTGATATCACTCAGGGTGATACGGTCGACCTATGGTATGAATTTTTCGTAAGGGAGCAAGCGGCAAACGCCAACAGCCGTGTCATTTTATCCGGATGGGGTGGTGATGAGATTGTCACATCCTATGGACGAGGGTATTTTGCCGAGCTTCTCTACCGAGGCAAAATAGTGAAATCTATCCGGGCATTGAAAGATTACACAAAGACACGCGACGATACAGTTAGGGTATTTTTGAAATTGTATTTCTATGTTGCCATATGGCAAGCCATACCGTCGAAGTTGCGCTGCTTTTTACATAAGAAGAGTTGTTATACACCTCAACCGTTAATTTGTATCAAAAAAAATTTTGCAGAATTTGTCGAGAGTATCAAAGAAAAGAATTTCAATACCCGTGCGAAGAGCGTCCGCGACGTGCAGATTTCCTATCTGAATGGTGGGCATATACAAGAACGAGCAGAGTCATGGGCCATATCATCGTCAACAAATCAACAAACTATGGACTGAAAGACAGTGCTGACGCAGATGC
>JAUXBW010000162.1 GCA_030619185.1 Methyloprofundus sp. | reverse complement strand
CGGTCTTCAACAATACTAGTGAAGTCTTGCGTTAAATTGAAAAATACCTGTTCTGGCAGGCCCTGTTGTTCTTGTTGAATAAACACTTGGACCTGTTTTAAAATACGCAGGCTATCGTCTTGCGAGTTCTTGCGTATTTTTAGGAATGCTGTGGGCATATTATTATAAGTTGCCTTATCTTCGGCTTTTTCAAAGCTGTCAATAATTGTGGCAATATCACCCAGATGCACTTCATTACCGTGGTCACCTTTGATAATAATCAGGTCTTTCAATTCGTTTGGTGAGCGGCGCTCATCATTGAAGCGAATTTGATAATCTCGTGCTGCGGTTTGAATTTCTCCGGTAGGTAAATCCAGGTTTTGCTGAGCAATGATATTGGCAACAGATTGCAAACTGATGCCATATAAGCGTAACTTATCCTGTGCAAGTTGTACCTGAAACTGACGCTTGGAGAAGCCTTCAATGCTTACTAGCGGAATGCCGGGTACGCGCAACATACGTTCCTTAATAGCTTCTGCCAGATCCTTTAATTCCGGTTTAGGAATATTGGCGCTGAGGGCAACAGTGACCACATCCTGAGTACGCCCCAGCTCTTTAATAATAGGCTCTTCGCTATCATCAGGAAAATTCTCGACCTCGTCAATGGCGCTTCTAATATCATCATTAAAGCGTACAAAATCTCCTTGTTCCTGCATTTTAATGGTCGCCACTGCTATAGACTGACGCGATTCACAGCGGATTTCATCTATATAACTAGTTCCGTCAATGGCATTTTCTATGGGTTTACATATTTTTTGCTCAATTTCACGCGGTGTTGCGCCTGGATATAACACCTTTACTTCAATTTCATAATGCTCTATTTCCGGAAAGGTTTCGCGCTTGAGTGTTGGCAATGTCACCAGGCCCAGAATAATCAGCAAACCCATTAATAAATTGGCCGCAGTCGGGTGCAGGATAAAATAACGAATCATGTTATTGCTCCTTTACCCAGTCTGCAATGGATTGTTGTAAAGCTGTTTTAAGCGTTGTTTTAACTTGCATGCCGGGAATAGCAGGGAATACATCTGAGACGATTAGCTTTTCTCCTTGTTGTAAACCAGTGCTTAATAGCACCATTTTGCCTTGAGTCTGGGCATTTATGATCGTGCGGCGTTCTAATTGATTCTGCTTGTTAACGATAAAAATTTCATTTTCATGCAGTGCATCACGAGGAATCACATAATATGTTTTGGCTTTGCCCTGCAAAGTGACCTCGGTATACATGCCTTGCATTAAAGGCGGCTTGGTGCCCGGAATAATTTGTGCATAAGGATTATCGACACTGACGATCACACCCAGGGTACGGGTGGCTGGGTCGAGTTGGCTGCTAATACGTTCTACCTTTGCCTCCCAGGAGGGGGAGTCATTATCGGCCAGGCGAACCTTAGCGCTTAGCCCGAGCTGTTTAAATGTATCACTAGAAAAACCTGATAAAAAGGCTTCTTTGAGCAATGCAGCATGTGCTTTAAAGTCTTTCGCCAGCGTTCTAAAATGCTGTAGGGTAAATTGTGCATTAATCAGGATTTTATCGGTAGTTTGCGCACTGTAAAGCAAGGCCCCCTTATTAATAAACTGGTTTGCATCAATTGCTCGATGTGAAATACGTGCATTAAACGGTAGCTTGATTACTGTTCGACCCAGGTTTCTTTGCTGGGTTTCTACATGAGATTCAGAACTTTCCAGAGCGGCTTTAGCACTGGCTAATTGTTCTGGCAAGGTCTTTAACTGGTTATTCAGTTTCTGCACTTCTTGCTGTAATTGCAAGACATTGACTTGTTGAGTGTCACGGCTAGATTTGGATATCGAATGTTTTTTGACCAGAGACTCAATGCGGGATAACTCCACTTTAGCAAGTTTGAGTTTCTTCCGGACGATTGAGAGTTCGGCTTTTAGGTTGCTTTCCTGTAGTTGAACTTCCCTGAATTTGGCGCGAAGACTGGCAACACTTGCCTGTGACTGTTGCAGTGCCAGTTGGTAATCTTCTTGTTCGATACGGATGATAATCGTATCTTTTTGCAAGATGGCACCATTGCGTAACTGTGGGTGCACATAGGTGATTTTTCCTGCAACTTCAGATTTTGATTCCAGTAATATATCTGGCTCCACTGTGCCAAAGCCTATGATCATTGGTCGAACTGGATAAGGTTTGACTTCTATTATATTCACTGGGGTTATCAAACTTGCGCCGGGTTCATGTTGCATCCTGGGTTGTAACTTAACCAGGGCGACCGCAATAATCACGCAGGCAATCAGTGCGATAGGGAAAAATCGGCGTTGGGTGAGGTCTTTGAAGAATGACATAGGCGTAATGGATGGAGGTTCTCATAGTAGGCATCGCGAAGAGGTGCGTTGCTTGGGTTGCTTGAAATATAAGCATAATCTAATAAGTATCAGTTTAACACTTATTCCCTGGATTGCATTATTTATTGCGAGTTACCTAAATCTGAGAAACATAACGGAGAGATAGCTAAACTGAAAGAGGGTAATGAAACTGTAGGGCACGGCTTTAGCCCGCCTATAGCAGAACCTGCTTAAAGGCGGCTGAAGCCGCGCCCTACAAGCCTATCAAATGCCCCTGTCACGAGTTTGTAGTTAAATTGGTGGTTTTATATGGTTTGTTATTTAATCAGGAGCCAACACATAAGTTTGCAACGGCAACTTTTGAAAATAAGTGTGGAGAAGCGACTGCACTTGAAGGGTATTGATTCATTGCCTCTTGAAACTCGGGGTGATTAAAAGCATTTCTAAAATCTTGTACCGAGTCCCAGACTGCGTAATTCATAAATACCGTACTACCGGCAATACCTCTATGCAGTTGTGTATAAATATATCCTGGTTGTGTTTTCATCCAGTTTGCATCATTTTCCCACTAGAAATTTTTAAATTAAATGGACTGTTGGTAATCGAGGGAGACCAATTAATCAAAGAGCTTGGCTTAAGTAGTGCCCGCTGGAAAGTACTGGGGGCTTTATATAAATCTAGTGATCCTATGACTGTTCCTGATATTGCTAGAATGATGGGGCAAACAAGGCAGGCAGTACAGCGACTTGCCAATGAAATGAATAAAGATGGCTTAGTAAATACCAAAATAAACCCAAAGCATAAAAGCGCAAAATTTCTTGTGCTAACAGAAAAGGGTAATGAGATTTTTGAGATGATAGAAAAAAAACAAATTCCGTGGGTAAATGATATTGCTAATGGCTTTGAAGCTTCTGAATTAAAGGTTACGTGGTCTGTATTACAGAAAATGACAGGAAAATTTGGGCCTTAACATCTTGAGAGTTGAAGTTGAAATGGGTTTTAGTTATAAGACTTTTGAAGGCGAATTAATAAAAGTAAATGCCTAAGTTATTTTGGGTGTTTTTTTTAGTGCGAGTTACATCACACGATTAATAAACGCAGAAATATCAGTAATTTCTTCCATGCAAAGCGAATGCTGCATTGGGTATTCATGCCAGCTAATGGGGTAGCCCATCGCCTTTAAACGACTAAATGAATCTTTGGCTATTTGTGGATTTACCACTGGATCCATTGTTCCCTGTGCTATAAAAATAGGTATTTCATTATTACATGCAGCACGTTCTGTTTTAAGCTGTTCGGTAGTAGGCATGTAGGTTGATAACGCTATAATGCCAGCTAACTTTTGTGGATAGCGTAAACCTGTATGTAAAGCAATCACGCCGCCTTGGGAAAAGCCTGCAAGCAAGATATTTTCAGTTTTAATGCCTTTATCGATTTCACTCTGAATGATGTCATCTAGCAGAGTTGATGACTGATAGATATCATCAACGGCAACTTTCCGGTCCAGAGACGCTTCGAGTATGTCATACCATGAGCGCATTTGCATGCCGCCATTGATAGTAACGGCCTGAACAGGGGCATTAGGAAATATAAAGTTGATATGTTCTGCTTTATTAAGCGATAGTTCGGGAACAATGCTTTCAAAATCATGACCGTCAGCTCCCAGTCCATGTAGCCAGATAATGGAGTAGAGTGGGGTAGTGGTAGCGGGTATTTCTACACAAGTGAGTTTTGCAGGCATAGTGTGTATCAGTTAAATTATATTAGATTTTTATTATATATCTTTTTGCGTTGCGCTGCTTGATCCAGGACAGCTTGTTTTTCAGCATCATCATAGTATGGCCAACCCGTTATTTCATCAAGCAGGCGAAAGCAGCCCTGACAAATATCCTTATCATTTAAACGACAGTCATTGATACAGGGGGACTCAATGAAACTATTTCTATGACTGTTAAGCCGTAGGTGGATTTGATCTAGTGTTGAATCAATTGAATTGTAGTCGATCGGAATAGTGTAAGTTTCTGTATTAAGAGTTAAACGTAAGGATGGGTATGAGCTGACTCCTAACTGTCGTGAAAAGTGTCGATGCTCAGTCAGTTTGATATCTATAGCTAAGCTTTGCAAGTCTTTGCTAAATCGATTGATATCAAGTCCTAATTGTTTAGCGCAGTCAACCAGAACATCATTTAATGATGGGTTTTTAGCTTCCTGGTAATAAGCCTGCTGGATTGCCTGACGCATAGGCTTTGCATACTCGGGTGCCTGATTTGTCGCTGCAAGTATCGCTCGGCAGGCAGGGTAGGTGGAACGATAAGGTGTGTTTTTTGTCCAGAAATCAAAATTAAAGTGTACATTCGATACTGTTTTTTCTATTTGTCGCCATGCCTGTTTAACCATTGTTTGTGTTTTTTGTGGCATAGGTGTTTTAGTGTCGGCTGCTAGTCCTCCGAGTATGGCTTTGATGTGTAGATCAGCAGGTAAATGATCCTGTAGTGCTCCCAGGGATTGCTCAAAGGCATAGCACCAGCTACACATGGGATCATAGATATAATAAAGCGTATTGTTTTCAAGTTGCATAGAGAATGGGAGGGAGCGTGTTATTAAATGATAGTGTACTAGTGCATTTCTTTATTTTGTAGTGCTATCTAAGTTTTTAGACAATTGTTATAATATTGTTATTACATTTATGAGGCAGATACTATTACGGTGACTAATGCATACTCATTTAAGAAAAATTGGAAATTCTAAAGGCATTATTATTCCTGCGGCTTTTTTAGAGAGCTGTTCGCTTAGCAACCAAGTTGATTTAAGTATAGAAGGTAAAACACTGGTTATTCAGTCTCTTAAAAAGCTGCGTTCAGGATGGTTTGATGGTTATAGAGAAGAAATGGAGGATAATACCTGGAATGATATGTTAGCTGATGACGTAAATGAAGAATGGGAATGGTAAAGCGTGGTGAGGTGTACTGGGTTAATCTTGACCTTACGGTTGGCTCAGAAATAAAAAAAACACGCCCTGCATTAATTGTTTTACCTGATGATATGAAT
>JAUXBW010000013.1 GCA_030619185.1 Methyloprofundus sp. | reverse complement strand
AGACTCATCAAAACCTCCGTATTACGATGAGTTGCACCGTTTATGACTAAGCCGACGGTACCTGCGGCTCACACCATTCCCGAAGTCCTTTATCGGGAATCCGTGCTTGACCTACGAGATTCCTGCTAAAAGCATGCAGGAATGACGAAGTATAGCCGAGAGTTGTGGGTAGTCAGGAAAAATTATGTCGCATTGGCGGGCTGAAGCCATGCTTTATAGATATAGTATAAATCCTTATAATAGTTTAGCTCTCATAAACTATAAAGCTATAGTTAAAGTTTACACTGCTATCATCAGAAATATCCTCTCGAGCAACTTCTTGCCACTGTTCCTTTTTAATTTCCGGAAACCAGGTATCACCCTCAAATGCCTGTTGTATCTCCGTGATATATAGTCTATCGGCTTGCGCTAAAGTTGTTGCATATAATGTTGCACCCCCGATGACAAATACTTCGTCAATCTCTGCACAGCTTTGTAAAGCACTATCAAGAGTGTTAAAGACAAGACAGTCCGGTTGCTGATAGTCTGGATTTCGGCTGATAATAATATTTTCCCGGCCAGGCAAAGGCCGACCAATGGATTCAAAAGTTTTTCGCCCCATAATAATGGGGTGACCCATGGTAATTTTTTTAAATTTCTTAAGATCAGCAGATAAGTGCCAAGGCATTTGATTATTTAGACCAATGGTACGATTTGATGCCATGGCGACAATAAGTGATAATTTCATTTTTTGCTGTCGGTCCCAGTTAATATGATCCTAGAAAAATTAGTTGAGCGTTAGAAACCGTGAGCAGCTGATTTTTCTAGGATGATATGAAATATTACATGATTTTTGCTATGGCGATAGAAAAAAAGCGATAATAAGGGAGCTGAAAACAAATATCTGTCCGATATTGGGTAATTATTTGTTTCCACCTCCCTAAGCCCTACTTTTTTTGCAAGAGCCTTTTTATGAACACTGAACAAACTTTATTACAACGTAGTGATGCCAAATGCGAGCTATGTGCGGCTGAACAAAATCTGACTGTTTATCATATACCACCTGAGAATGAAGACAGTGCAGAAAAATCAGTCTTGCTATGCGATGCATGCCGCAGCCAGATTGACAACCCTGAAACAATGGATACACATCATTGGCGTTGCCTTAATGACAGTATGTGGAATACCGAACCAGCTGTTCAGGTGATGGCATGGCGGGTGCTGCAATGTTTATTGACTGAATCCTGGGCACAGGATTTATCTGATATGCTGTATCTGGAACCAGATGTTTTAAGCTGGGCGGAGTCAGCAAGTATGAAGGACAGCCAAGAAGGTACGGTTGCAGCGACTGTTGATAGTAACGGTACTCAACTAGTCGCAGGGGATATGGTTACATTAATTAAAGATTTAGCTGTTAAAGGCGCAGGATTTACAGCTAAGCGCGGAACAGTTGTAAAAAATATTTCTTTGACGGATAACCCTAAACATATTGAAGGCCGTGTCAATGGTGTACGCATTGTACTGGTTGCGGATTATTTGAAAAAGGTGAGTTAAGGGAGAGACGTAGGATGTGCTGAGGAACGAAGCGCATCTTTCGGCTAAAAAGTTTGCCTTGGGTATTACAGCATAATATCCTGCCAAATATCAGCAACCTGCTGACGCAGCTCAACTAATTCCTCTTGTGCGACTAGGGCTTTCTTTCCTTGCAAGGCTTCTTTATGTCCACGGTCACGAAAAATACAATAGGCCTTTTTAAGTGTTGTGACATATTCCTGGCTTAGCAACTGCTGTTCAGCCAGGGCATCTAACAGGCGCATATTATCGGTAAATTGCGTTAACTGAGGATGCTTTTCCGACCAGGCCAGAATACAAAACTGTACGATAAATTCTATATCGGTAATGCCACCTATGCCCTGTTTTAAGTCTAGCGTTTCCTTATTACTTTTATCCAGTGTCTCGCGCATTTTCTCGCGCATTTCACGGACTTCCTGTTTTAAATCCGTCTCATTTCTGGCTAAACATAGGATTCTATGACGAATGGCTACATATTTCTCCTGCGTTTCTGTATCACCGGTAATAAAACGTCCACGGACGAGAGCCTGATGCTCCCAGGTCCAGGCTTCTTTTTTCAGGTAGTTTTCATAGCTATTGATAGGTGACACTAATAGGCCAGAATCACCACTGGGGCGTAGGCGCATATCAATTTCATAGGCCATGCCGGATAGCATGGGGGTATTAAGCAGGCTGCGGACACGCTGCCCTAATGTGGCATAAAATTGCGCACTACTGATATGTTTGCGGCCATCCGTTAAGGCATTATTATCAGGGTAGTCGTAAATAAAAACTAAATCCAGATCGGAGCTGTAACTCAGTTCTAGCCCACCTAATTTACCAAATCCCAAAATACCAAAGTGTGTGTGTTCTATACTGGTATCGTGTGGTATGCCATGTTTTTCAGCCAATAGAGTCCAGGCTATTTGCACAGCCTGTTCTAATATCACCTCGGCAATATAACTCAGGTAGTCACTGACTACCATCAGTGGTGCGGCTCCCATAATATCCGCAGCGGCGACGCGCAGTACATTGATCTGCTTGAACTTACGCAGGCTTATCATTAATTGTTCGGTATCTGCAGAGTCAATCTTTGTCAGCTGTTCAGCTAATTGTTTTTGTAGGGCGGTTTTATCTAATGGATCGTAGAGTGAGCGTGTATCCAGTAGTTCATCGAATAATGCTGGATATTTTGATAAATACTCACCAATCCATGAACTAGCCGAAGTGAGTGTCATCAGCTGTTGCAGTGCTTTATCATTTTCTGCTAGCAATGATAAATACACGCTTCGTCCAGCTATGGCTTCAAATAAGGCACATAAGCGCTGTAATGTGATATAGGAATTTTTCTCTCTGGCAAGTGACTGCAGAATTTTAGGCACGAGCTTGTCCAGTGTATTCGCACCTTTAGCTGTTAAGCGTTTAATCGTAGATGTTTTTTTCAGTTGCTGCAGTAGATTTAAGATTTGTTCCGGTTGGTGATAGCCTAGCTCTGCTAACTGATTTAAGCTGGTTTCCTCATCTGCCTGCCCCATCCATATAAGTTCACTACTATGCGGGGGGGTATCTACTTCCTGCATAGAAAATACTTCGACAAAAATACTGTCTACTTGTTCACGTACCTGATCAAGCGTAGTTTTGAAACTTTGCCAATCCGGATAGCCTAAAGAAAAGGCTAAAATTGCCTGATCACGTTCAGATTTAGGTAGATCGTGTGTCTGTCTATCCTGAAATTCCTGAATATGATTTTCGACTCGACGCAGAAATCGATAAGCACTGCGTAATAGCTCGCTATCTTTAGCGGAAACTAAGTCCTTTTCGCCTAGTAAGCCAAGAATAGGTTGAATACTGCGTTCTTGTAAAGAGACATCTTGTCCACCGCGTATTAATTGAAATGCCTGGCCAATAAATTCAATTTCACGTATACCACCGGGGCCAAGCTTAACGTTATCCAACCGATCTTTACGTTGTAGCTCCTGGGTGATTTGCTGTTTTAACGAGCGTAACTCTGCAAATGCACCATAATCCAGGTAACGCCGGTAGACAAAAGGCTTAATCAGTGCCATAAATTGTTCACCGCCCCGTTTATCACCTGCAACAGGACGGACCTTGACCATTGCATAGCGTTCCCATTCACGTGCCTGGGTTTGATAGTAATTTTCCAGACCATCAAAAGTCATGATCACGGGGCCGCTATCGCCAAAGGGGCGTAGGCGTATATCGGTTCTAAAGACAAAGCCATCCGCAGTGATTTCATCCAGGATTTTAACCAGTAACCGACAGATACGGCTAAAAAATTCACCGTAGGTAGTTTCTTTACGGTCTGCTAAGACACCGTCCTGTTGGTAGGCAAAAATCAAATCTATATCTGAAGAATAGTTGAGTTCCCAGGCACCTAATTTTCCCATGCCTAGCACAACCAGACCTTGTTCGGTACCATCCGATAACACAGGAGTGCCACGTCGATTACAAGCCTGTTGATATAAATAGTCCAGAGTAAATTGGATACAACTTTCAGCCAGTGCGGTTAAATCCTGCAGCGTTTCGTCTAACTCAGACCAGCCAGCCAGGTCGCGCCATGCAATACGCACCATTTGCTTGTTGCGGAACTGACGTAGAATTTTCATTAATTCTGCATCATTCTGAATATCAATTGAGCTGAGTTGATTTTTATAGCTGTCACGTACATCAGAGCTAAATAAATCTCCTGACTCGATTAAAGCGATTAAAGAGTTGGGCTGGCGTGTACAGGTTTGGGCGACAAATTCACTGCAGCAGAAAACTTTAGGTAATGTCGTGATGGCTTGTTGATTTTCGGGAAACTCAATGCCGAGTCGCTGTAGTGCGTCAGTAAAGTGCTGGACCTGCAGGTTGGTGATATCGTGCAGTTGAGAGGGAATAGTGTCTAGGGGAAACATGGGGTAATTTTGATTTAATGTATCTTATATCACTACAGTAAGTTCTTCTTTTTGTTTAAGTAATCGCACTTTTTCTTTTTCTAAAGCTGAAATTTTTCTCTTGCAACTATTAATTTCTCTTGTTGCATAATGTTTCACCTTGTACTGCCCACATGGATTGAGTCATGATTTTTTCGAGGGGTATTGTTAGTATTCAGGAGATTGCAAAATAAGGGATATAAGCGGACTAAAGTCCGCTCTACAACGTATTCCCTAAGAAGACTTGCTTCTACGCGGTTTTCTACGCGGCTTTTTATCTGATTGTTCACCACTTCTGCGTGAATCTTTGTTCTGCCTAGGGACTTCACCCTCTTTGACCGGGGAAATACTTAATTTTTGCCCGGCAACACGGGTTGCCTGCAGCTCCTGAAAAACTTCAGCGGGCATACCTTTGGGTAAATCGACAATGCTAAAATCACCGTGCATATCAATCTGGCCGATTTCCTTACCATTGAGCCCAGCTTCGTTGGCAATGGCTCCCACGATATTACCTGGTTTTGCGCCGTGATCCTTACCTACTTCGATACGGTAACGTTGCATATTGCCTTGCATAGTTGTGCCGCCTTTACGCCTCACTGAGCCTTTATCTCTATCTCTATCTCTATCACGACTTCGATCTTTTGTTTTCGCCGGTTTCTTTAATAATAAGGGCTCATCACCCTGTACCAGTTTTGCTAAGGCAGCGGCTACTTCAATCGCTGGAACATCATGTTCTGTTTCGTATTGTTCAATAATTTTAGTGTAGAACTCTAGCTCTTCATTAGCTAAAGTATCAGTAATTTGTTGCTTAAACCGATTAACGCGCTTATCGTTAATCATTTCGGTAGAAGGCATCTCCATTAATTCGATGCGTTGCTTAGTCGCGCGTTCTATCGCACTCAGCATGCGTTTTTCGCGTGGTGCAACAAATAATATCGCATCCCCGGTTCTACCGGCACGTCCTGTACGCCCTATACGATGCACATAGGCTTCTGTATCGTAGGGAATATCATAGTTAATTACATGACTGATACGTTGTACATCTAACCCCCGTGCAGCAACATCGGTGGCAACGAGTATATCCAGCTTGCCATTTTTTAATTTGGTGATAGTTTTTTCGCGCTGGTTTTGTGCTAAATCACCATTAATTGCTGCGGCAGAAAAACCGCGTGCTTCCAATTTTTCAGCCAATTCAATAGTTGAGTTTTTAGTGCGCACAAAAATGATCATGCCATCAAAAGTCTCCGCCTCTAATATCCGTGTGAGCGCATCCAGTTTGTGCATACCACTTACAGTCCAGTAACGCTGGCGTATGGTTTCAGCTGTAGTGGTTTTAACTTTAATAGTAACGTGTTCGGGATTGCGCAAATAATTATTGGCAATGCGCCGAATCGCAGTTGGCATGGTGGCAGAAAATAGAGCAATTTGGCGCTGCTCGGGTAATTGTTCTAAGACCCATTCAACATCATCAATAAAGCCCATGCGTAGCATTTCATCTGCTTCATCCAAAACTAGACACGTTAGGTTATTTAGTTTTAAGGTACCTTTACGCATATGATCCATAACACGCCCCGGGGTACCCACTACAACGTGCGCACCGCGTCTTAGCATACGTAGCTGTCCCGAGTAATCCTGTCCGCCATAAATCGGAGCAACATGAAAACCTTTGATGAATTTAGCGTATTTCTGGAATGCTTCGGCAACCTGTATTGCCAGTTCGCGCGTAGGTGCCAAAACCAGTACTTGCGGATCCTTTTGCTGCAGATCAATTTTGGATAATAAAGGTAAGGCAAAAGCGGCTGTTTTACCTGTCCCTGTTTGTGCCTGGCCGAGTACATCTCTTCCTTCCAGAATTAATGGAATGGTTTGTGACTGGATTGGTGAAGGGTTTTCATAGCCCACTTCATCCAGTGCTTTGAATAGTGGATCTATCAGTTTTAAATCGGAAAATTTTGGAAGTGATGATACTTCGGAGGTCATTAAGCGTTCCTACTAGTGTGTTTGCGGCAACGGAGTTTATAAGTACCCAAGTATAATTACCTTAACATTTTACTTGTCTGTTTTTCCATCTTCCGCGTTGCATACACGTTGCGTAGCTTGCTATGCGCTGTGTATGCGCCTTGAAGATGAAAAAAATCCTGCGTAAAATCCGTTAAATTAATTATGCCTGGGTACTTAGTACTCTGTTGTGGTGTACGATGAGTGGTGCCAGGTAGAATATAAATGGCTACCAGATATTATAATATAATGCTCTATAATACCCTACATACCCTTTTTATGCGCGGCTTATTATAGAGTTATTTTTGCTGTGCTGGTTCACATTTTTCACGCAATATTATAAATAAGGAAACCAAATCGCAAATGTTAATGGAGCTATAAATGACCCCCAGCTTAAATAATTCAGACGACAGGTATAGTAAATTACTATTTCTAACCTGGGGCGTGGTCACCACACTACTTTTTGTTGTTTACTGGCCCAGTTTACATGGGCCACTTATTTTTGATGATATACAGAATATTGTCGAAAATCCTCTGGTAGCGATCAAAGACCTTTCCTATGCATCCCTCAAGCAGGCTTTGTTATCTAATGATAGTGGTCTATTAAAGCGTGTATTGCCTGCACTATCATTTGGAATTAACCATGTAATGGCGGGGGGATTCATTGATACGCTGCCATTTAAATTTATTAATCTACTGGTACATATCATCAACAGTGGGCTTTTTATAGGTCTGGTTTTATTGTTATGGCCACGGCTTAAATTTCCTGCTTGTACAGCACCTATTTTGGATGGATCAATAGTCAACCGTAATATATCCTTTAAATCACTGACCTATGAAGTGCCCTATCCATTAAACCAAAATGGGTGCTGCACTAGCTTTTCCAGAATACAGGTCATTCTATCCATAGCATTTATAAGTAGCCTTTGGGCTTTGCACCCCTTGCAGGTCAGCACCGTTGCTTACGTGGTTCAGCGTATGACCAGTATGGCAGCCACTTTTGTATTACTTGGTCTATGTTTGTTTGTCTATGGTCGGCAATTACTAGAGCAGAATTTTTCTCGTGGTTTGGCTTATATGGCTATCGGCATCGTTGCCGGGACAATCTTAGGTCTGTTATGTAAGGAAAATGCTGCTTTATTAAGTTGTTATGCGGCAGTTATTGAGTTTACTCTATTTAAGCGCAAGGCTTTAGCGGCTAAGCAAAAAAGGGGGCTATGGCTTTTTTATATTATTTTAGTGTTGCTTCCTGTTTGTTTGGTATTGATATATTACTTTATTTCTCCAGGTAATCTTATCGCCAGCTATGGTGGCAGGTCTTTTTCTCTATCAGAACGACTGTGGACAGAATCTCGTGTCTTGTGGTTTTACCTGTCATTAATAGTTATCCCTGATATTAGTAATATGGGACTGTTT
Source organism: Methyloprofundus sp. (assembly GCA_030619185.1). Taxonomy (GTDB): domain Bacteria; phylum Pseudomonadota; class Gammaproteobacteria; order Methylococcales; family Methylomonadaceae; genus Methyloprofundus. Next base: position 6,041 of record JAUXBW010000013.1, on the reverse strand, counting down.
CATGATGATATTGCTGTTAGCCATGGTTGGGTACAGCCCATATCTACCTTGGTCTCACTTATTGCCTGGTGTGTGTTGTTGATAGCCACATGGCTAATGCGCAATAAATTGCCGATCTTTAGCTTTGCCATACTATGGTACTTAGTCGGACATAGTATGGAGTCCTCTTTTCTACCCCTGGAGCTGGTGTATGAACACCGCAATTATTTACCCAGTATGGGGATTATTATTTTTATGGCCTATATTTTTATCTGTGCTCTTAATTACCTGTTAAGTCATCATCAAAATACGCTGATACAACGAGTTGGCTTAATGACTGTTTGCGTTATTTTAGTCGTCTGTGTTGCCTACGCTAGCAGGTTAAGAGCAAACTATTGGAAAAGTGAAAAAAGTATTTTTACCAGTATTGGGATAAACCATCCTGAGTCAGCTATCAGTCAGTACTTATATGGAGAAGTATTATTTAAAACTGACAAGCAGCCCCTGCAGGCTTATCCGCATTATTTTAAGTCAGCTGAATTAAATCCGAATGAAGTAGCTTTTCTGGTTATGGCGGTTTTAACCACACCGCCTGAGATAATGAAAGAGTTGCAAGATCAGCACTTAAAGAAAATTTTCTCCAATGCATATATTGTTGATTTAATATTGCATAAACCACTGAGCCCATGGTCCTTAACCATTTTCGATTCTGCTGGGAAATGCGTCATTGCGCGGCAGAAACATTGCCTGATGCATAGAAAAGATGTGCAAGCCTGGTTACAAGCCGTGCTAAAAAGTCGCTATGTCGCAGCAAAATATAAGCGGCAATACAGGCTGCAGCTATTTAATATCCAGATGCTAAATGGTATGCATAAAGCCGCTTTAAAGACCATACTTAAAGCAATAGATAATTATGGGAGAGCATTCCAGTACTTTCTGATGCAAGCTGATGCACTTCAAGCAATAGGCCGATATCAGGAGGCAATGACGGTATTGAAACAGGCTGAAATGGGTGTGCGCGGTCGGAGGCCTGATTTATTAAGGAAAGTGCAGCGAATGCAGCGGATTGTTGCTCAGAAATACAGCATACAACAGCGACGTTTGACCGATAAAGTGATTGATTAACCTAGAAAAATCAGTTGAGCGCGGAGTTATAGTGCAAGCTATTGGTTTCACGGTGCTTTTAAAAAATCTTAGCTTCATCCGTAGGTTAAGCGGGTATTTTTTGGAAGTGCTGTGGAATCAAGAGTTTGTGCTAGAAACCGTGAGCAACTGATTTTTCTAGGATTAAGGGAGCTGGAAATAAATAATCGTCTAGGTTCAATTATATTTTAAGATTATTTTATTACAGCTCTCTTAGCGAGGATTTAATAATACCCGCTCCTAATCATGAATCTAAGTCTAATTTTTTTAAACGGTAACGTAAAGATCGAAAGCTCATCCCTAGCTGTTTTGCTGTTGCCGTTCGGTTCCATTTGTTCTGTTCTAATGCCTCAAGGATCGCTTGTTTTTCTAACTCTTGTAAATAATCTTCTAAAGACTCCATATCAGGGTTGTAACTCTCTGTTTCAGGTAAACTGGAAGGCATCGTGCTCAGGTTTAAATCCTGCTCGGTAATTAACTCGCCATCATGCAAAGCCACAGCTCTTTCCAGAATATTTTCCAGTTCTCTGACATTACCTGGGAAATGGTAGTGCTTTAAGGCTGTCATGGCATTAGGGGACAGCTCTATCTTGGCTAGCTGATTGTGTGTGGTGATTTTATTTAAAAAGTGCGCACAGAGTTGTGCCAGATCTGCATGGCGGTTACGTAATGCAGGTACTATGAGTTCGATGACATTGATACGGTAAAATAAATCTTGTCTAAACTTACCTTCTTGTACTAATTGGGCTAAATTCAGGTGGGTTGCGCTTAATAAGCGGGTATCTACACTTTCTTCATGAGGGCTGCCCACGGGGCGAATTTTCTTTTCTTGTATGGCGCGTAATAACTTGACCTGCAAGGCTAAGGGTAAATCTGCAACCTCATCCAGAAATAAGGTACCGCCCTTTGCGGCTTGAAACAGCCCAGATTTGTCGGCAGTTGCGCCAGTAAAACTGCCTTTTTTATGACCAAAAAATTCGCTTTCCATAAGTTCATGGGGAATTGCACCGCAATTCACAGCGATAAAAGGCTGTGTATAACGCGAACCTTGCCGATGGATCAAACGGGCGACCAGTTCTTTTCCTGAGCCTGATTCTCCTGTTATATAAACGGGAGCCTGGCTACGCGCAATTTTGCTTATTTTTGCCCGGAGGTCGCACATAATATCAGAGTCACCTAATAAAATATCTCTGGAGCGTCTGTCCTGTTCAGGTAAAAAACTTGTCTTTAGAGCATTGTTAACTAATTCTCGCAAACCTTTGAGGTCTACTGGTTTGGATAAAAAATCAAAGGCCCCCTGCTTCATTGCTTTAACGGCAATATCCGCATTGCCATGAGCGGTAATAACAATCACCGGTAATTTCGGGTGGGAGAGCTGTAAATTCTGTAATAAGTCTAGCCCATTGCCATCTGGGAGGCGCATATCTGTGATACAGATATTAAATTCTTGTTGTTTTAGAAGGGTTTGTGCCTGATGAATATTTTCTGCTGTTGCGGCTTCTATATCCATACGGGTAAGTGTGATTTCCAATAGCTCACGGATATCTGCTTCATCATCAATAATTAAAGCCTGTGCCTTTCTCATAATTGAATCTTTTTCTGTTCTGCATTTGTCATACAAAGCCGAAAACTACAGCCTTGCTCATTATTTAAACTATGGTAACTTAAAAGTCCCTGATTTAATTCAGCTAATTCACGAGAGATATATAAACCCAAGCCTGTGCCCGAACTAGACGTGGTAAAAAAAGGCTCAAACAGGTGCTTGATAGATGACTCAGCGACTCCTTGTCCATAATCAATAACTTCTATAGACGGCTGATTAAAAAAAGAGCTTACTTTTAGTAGTATGGGTTTGTCGGGCGTATCGCTGTATCTTAAAGCGTTTTCACAAAGGTTATTTAAAATTTGCGTTAAATGGTTTGCATCGAAAAGGGCATCTTGTACAGTGGGTTCAATGGATAAAGTAAGCTGACTTTTATCTTTGAGGTACTCAGATTCAAACTGGTTCAGATAAATTGTCAGCCAGCTTACCAGATGAATACGTTCCTGTTTGGAATTATCTCTATGTGATAACTGCAATACCTCTTCAATAATGGCATTCACCCTGGACGTGTGTGTTTGAATAATTTCAGTCAAACGTTTGTCCTGAGGTGATAGTTGTGGACATTCTGCTAATAACTGTCCTGCATGGCTAATAGCACCCAAGGGGTTACGAATTTCATGGGCAATATTGGCTGTTAATTGCCCTAAAGATGCAAGTTTACTCTGTTGTACTCTTTGATTGTAGAGTGCCTGGTCTTCTAGAGTGATCATAAAGAAAGGGCTGTGCCGGGTTGGCAAAGATGTAAAGTGCACATGCAATTTTACATGCTCTGGTATTGAAATGAGTACAAAACCTTTATTCGGTTGCTCTAGCCATTCAGTAAAAGTTTTAGCGAGAGAAATGGAAACACCTGATAGTGTATCGGGTAAGCTATTGATACCTAACAAACGAGGACAAGCTTCGTTATATCGGATGATGGCTTGTTGCTGGTTAGTAATAATAATACCCGATTGCATGTTCTGGATAATATATTGATTGAGTTCCTCTAAAGAGCTGATAGCTTGTTTGTGTTGGCTAGAGATTAGCTCAGTACGTTTTGCTAAAACGTAGGACAGTAACGCCAGGGTAAAAAAACCAGCTCCAAGGATGCCTGCGTATGGGTAGGAGACAGCGTTAAAAGTTTCGGAACGAAACGAGTATGCCTGTTCAGCCAAAACAAATAAACTGGCAATAGCTGCAAATAACATGGCGCAGCGCCCCCCAATTAACAAACCACCGGCTGCAGTAGAGACTAACATAAGCGCCCCTACACCACTGTCTATGCCACCACAGCTATGCATGATGAGAGTAATCAGCAATATATCAGAAAAGACAAACAATTGAGCCTGAGATGGATAGCCTGGTATGCGTTTGATAATGAAAGCCCAGCCGATAAGAGTGACTATGAAGTAGCTACTACAGGCATATAAGTACAATTGTGTCTGAGCTGGCTCAATCAGCAGGCGGCCTATCTGTGAATAATAGAGAGCCAGAAATAAGCAGGATAAAATTAACCGATAAAAATAAAAACTTTTTAATAAGAACCATGCCTGCTGCACTGGTATTTTATAGCCTCTAGAGAAAGGACAAGGCGAGATCATGCTAGAATCAGATAACATATCAATTTCGTTTTCAGCGAATAAAAAGTATGGATATTTTTATTATATACGTTATCAAGACCTTATTATTGCCTTTAAGTAGCTTATTGCTGTTATGTTTTATGGGCCTGTTTTTATTGCAGCGACAACGCACCTTTGCAGTATCCTTAATCAGTTTTTCCCTCGGTGTTTTATGCTTACTTAGTTTGCCTGTCGTGACAAAAAGTATGGCAGCGACTCAGGAAATCTATCCGCCATTAAAGAGTGCATCCTTACAAAAATTTTCCGCACAAGCCATTGTTGTATTAGGGGGTGGTTTACGACATCCGGCACCTGAATATGCTCAGAATGTGGCTCTAAAAAATAGAACCCTGGTGCGTGTCCGTTACGCAGCCTATCTGGCTCAACAAACGCATTTACCTTTGCTGGTGAGTGGGGGGAGAGTGCTTAAATCGGATATCCCTGCTGAAGCTGAGCTTATGGCTGCGGTGCTCAAAAATGAGTTTAAGCTAAAGGTGCGCTGGCAAGAACCCAACAGCCGGAATACAGCAGAAAATGCAGCTTATACACATAAAATATTAACTAAGCATGGGGTACAGCGTATCATTTTAGTCACTCATGCTTTACATATGCGTAGAGCTGTCGAACAGTTTGAATTGCATGGCTTTTCGGTGATGCCTGCTCCGACAGGTTTTTTGTCGCTACAGGGGTCTTTAAGCCTGCTTAGCTTCTTACCTTCCGCCACAGCCTTAGCACGTAGCTCCTTAGTCATACATGAAATAATGGGGCGTACCTGGTACAAGCTAAGGTATTAAGATTTTTATAACGGCAAACGTATTCACTCAAAACTTGGTTATCAATCACCATTACTATTTGAGCGAGTAGTGATAGCTATAGGCTTCATGTCTTTTACATAACTTTGGTGTTGATTGATAAATAGAAATAGTGGTTTTATTGACAAGCAAAAACTATAATAAGTTTAAGTTAGAGCCAGGAAGTAGCCATATTGATTTTTTACAGATGCTTAGGGAGCTGGAACGCACTACAATGTTTAAAATTGAAATGCACTCAAACCTTTAAAATAATTGCAAAGAAAGAGAGCAAAAAAGCCCTTTCCATTGCAAACCTAATATTTAGATTAAGAGAGGTGCATTAGCCTGTTTCGTTTGAATGATGGGGCAATATATCTATTTTTCAAGGAGGCGTGATACAGCCCCACGAATTTCAAATGGTGTTGCCATCATGAATAATCCTTTTCCGATAAAATACCACCCCATTCCGTTAGCAATGGACTCAATCATGCTATTTGCACCAGCAGCCTTAAGACCAACTAAACTCAATCCGCCAAAAATTGCAATTACCCCACTGGCTATACAAAAAAAAGGGAAGCACCTTCCCACGAATCTATTTTAGTTGTACTTTTTTCTTTAGCCATTTCATTTAAAATCTTCTTTTTATCTTTTTTTACAGCACTACCATTGCAATGAGGGCATTCAGTATAACTGTCAGCTTGATTTTTGTGTGTGTGCCCGGCATGGGCATGATCTTATGGGGTGTAAGTCCCCTGTACATTATCCAGAAAGGAGTCCTGTTTGACAACTTTAAAAGTACTAGCCGAGGGCAAGGTGCGGACAATGGCATTCACTTAAGGAAGGCTTTAAAATTCAATGGCTTGCCGTTATTTGACATAATCATGTTTTTATGCATTGTCATTTTTGCCGGAAAATTTTACGGAAATT
>JAUXBW010000153.1 GCA_030619185.1 Methyloprofundus sp. | reverse complement strand
GCTTTAGGGAGCTGAAAATAAATAATTGTTCGATATTGGGTAGGTTTTTTGTTTCCATCTCCCTTAGCCCGCCTTTAGATGTTGGCGGGCTAAAGCCGCGCCCTACGGTCTGATTGCTCTTAAAAAGGGAGTCGAATTTTATATTCTGCTCCCTTTTTTTATTTCCAAAATATTTAACAAACATTGATATGATTGAGCATAGCTGGAAACAATCATTTGCCGCTTATTTACGTCCACAAGTACTAGGTATGTCTTTTCTCGGCTTTTCTGCCGGGCTTCCTTTTTTACTGGTATTCTCCACCCTCTCAGCCTGGTTACGTGATTCTGGAGTAACTTTATCTGTGATCGGATTTTTTAGCTGGGTAGGCCTAACCTATTCTATCAAGGTCGTCTGGGCACCGGTGGTTGATCGCTTGCCATTACCTTTTTTAACCCGTTTACTCGGCAAACGCCGCAGCTGGATGTTACTTGCTCAAGTCGGAATTTCAGCAGGATTAATGACCTTAGCGGAATTAAATCCACAGTCGCAAATTGAGCTGATTGCAGTCACAGCTGTATGCATTGCTTTTTGCTCGGCTACCCAGGACATAGTTATTGATGCCTATCGTATAGAGGCTATAGACCCCGAATATCAGGCAGCTATGGCAGCCATGTATGTGTTCGGCTATCGTGTTGCTTTACTGGTTTCTGGTGCGGGTGCTTTTTACATCGCCGAATATATAGGCTGGAACGCGGCCTATTCAGCGATGGCTTTATGCATGTTTGTCGGTATTGTAGCAACCTTACTAAGCCGGGAGCCTGAACACCAGCAGAATAAACAAACAAGCAAACTGGAGGATAAAATTGAAGCAGCACTAGGCGTGCAGAACCATAAAGGCTTATTGCAACGCTTAAGTGCCTGGTTTTCTGATGCAGTCATTAGTCCCTTTGCTGATTTTTTTATCCGTAATGGCAAGTTAGGTATCTGGATACTCGCCTTAATCGCGCTGTATAAAATGAGCGATATTACCATGGGTGTGATGGCCAACCCATTCTATCTGGACTTAGGCTTTAGTAAAAAGGAAATTGCCGATATCAGTAAAATTTTTGGTTTTTTTATGACCATTTTCGGTGCTGCACTAGGCGGTGTTCTAGTCATACGCTACGGCCTGATGAAGCCTCTGTTATTAGGTGCTATCCTAGTTGCTAGCACTAATTTGTTATTTGTTTTGCTGGCTCACTCCGAGCCAAATTTGCGTCTATTAGCTGTCGTTATCAGCGCTGATAATTTAAGTGGAGGTATCGCGACATCCGTTTTTATCGCCTATTTATCCAGCCTAACCAATAGTGCCTACACGGCGACTCAATATGCTTTATTTAGCTCATTAATGACCTTGCCGGCTAAACTAATGGGAGGCTTATCGGGCCTGATTGTAGATGCTTATGGTTATGCCATGTTCTTTTTATATGCCTCATCAGTGGGTTTGCCCGCGATCATATTAGTGCTGGTATTAATGCATTTGCAAAATACTCCCGAAAAAACCTAGGCAAGTAGCCCATATGGAGCTTGCGGAATACGGGAAAGTGGGTGTAATAATCATAAGCATACGATCCAATAAGGATTTATAACGCTTAATTTTTATACAACAAGGAATACAAAAGTAAGCTGTCCGTTATTCCGTTACCATTTATCCCTAGAAGGCTGCATCCCCATTGTCCAGCGGGAATTGCTCCATTATTGACTTAAGTGCTTCTGTAAGTACAATGTACAGGAACGCGCACGGAATAAGTTGAGCAACTCGCTGGTCTTTTTATCCGTCTTCTGCGTTGTAGAAATAGTTTAATGAGGCTCAAACAGCTTTTTATGATGAATATGCAATTCAATTCTTTGATCCTGAGCATTCAGAGAGTGAAGACCGATTTCTTTTACTTGGTACGAGCCTTAAATTAAAAACACTTGTTGTTTGCCATTGCTTTAGGGAAGAACAAACGGTTATTAATCTATATTTACGAGATTGTGCTATTCATCACCGTAAATTACAACTGCAATGGTCATCACAAACTAACCACCGTAGTTTTCTTGAGTTATTAAGTAGTTACAAAATAACAATCATGTTAACAAAACAACTTGCTAATATTTTACAAAGCCTGCAATCACCGGGTAACTTCTATGTAAGCGGTACCTTGGAGCTCTTTCCGCCTTGCCTGGAAGTCAATCAGGTAGGCAGAATTTCTTTACCCTTACTGCCGGTACAGGCTGAGCAATTAATAGAGGTTGCCGAACGCGCACCTTATGGGAAGGGCTATGAAACGCTGGTTGATACTGAAGTGCGGCGAACCTGGCAAGTCAATGCCGGCCAGGTAAGCCTGAGTGGGAAATACTGGCAAAAGAGTCTGGCTGATATTGTTAGCCGTGTTAAATTAGGTCTGGGTGTCGATTGTGATATTTCAGCAGAACTCTATAAGTTGCTGGTTTATGATACGGGAAGTTTTTTTGTTCCCCACCGCGATACAGAAAAAGCAGACGGCATGTTTGCAACGCTGATTATTGTACTTCCTTCACTATACAGTGGCGGAGAATTAGTTGTGAGCCATCAGCAAGATGCGGTAAAGCTTGACCTATGTAGTCAGCAAGTGGAAGAAGTTTCTTTCGCTGCTTTTTATGCGGATTGTGTGCATGAGGTATTACCTGTTACTGAGGGCTGCCGCTTAACACTGGTTTATAACCTGATTCGTAGTGATAAAAAAATCCCGCTGCCTACGCCACCGGATTACTTTCAGGCTGAGAAAAAGATGGCTGTATTGCTCAATAACTGGGTTCAGTCTCTCAGTGCAAAAACCGATAAGAGTGATACACCAGAAAAATTAATCTTTTTATTAGAACATGAGTATTCAATTGCAGAGCTGAAATTTGATGCTCTAAAAAACAGAGATGCTGCCAGCGCAGATGTCCTTATAAGCGCCGCTAAAGAGGCAGGGTGTAATTTGTATCTAGCTCTCGCTTCCATAGAGGAAAGTGGTAGTGCGGAATATACTGGGTATGGCTATGGTGACCGTTGGGGTGGTAATGACGATGATTATGAGGTTGGCGAAGTCTTTGATCATTTGGAAACGCTGTCAAAATGGCGTAGCCCTGATGGCAGACAACCTGAATTACCCGCATTGCCGTTTTATGAAAATGAATTTTGTCCACCTGAAGCCTACGACAGAATGGACCCTGATGATATTGAGTTTCAGGAAGCAACGGGGAATGCTGGTGCATCGTTTGAGCGTATGTATCATTGTGCTGCATTGGTGCTATGGCCGCGCAAAAAGAATTTAGCCATTATCAATCAGGCCGGACTGGTTGCTGCACTCCCTGTGTTAATTGACCTATGCGAGCAATGGGAAAGCAATCAAAAAGGTACAACTAAACAGGATGCACAAACGTTAGCATCCTTTATATTAAGAGACTGGATGCCTGAACACTGCGCTAAATCCAGCTCTTATGGTAGAGGTCAATATACTCCGGATTTTTTAAATTGCTTGTCGCAACTGGCTGACACAACTCTGATTAAGAAATTTTACACAATTGTTGCAGTAACAGGTATTTATCATAAACAGGATAGCGTAGCTCTGGCTCAAGTATCTGAACTATTGCCGTGGTCAGACGTTGTCGTCTATACCACAAAAGCAATTGCAGTGAGTGCCGCTAAAGCCCCGTCAGCGTGTATTGCTTTATTAATAGGTCTATGCACTAATCATGGGCAAGATGATAGAGAGCAACTCAGTTCTGCTACTCAATGCCTATTTTCTGCTTTGCCTGGGGATCCTAAACGTTTTCCGGAAAAGCCTGCCTGGAAATATCGATGCCTGGATCTTTCTATCAGTGATATTGCAGATATGATGGCGGGTTTCAGCATGATTGATACGGCTATCGCGGAACAAACACTCGAGTACATGCTTGCCTGGCCCGCTTTGTATGAGATGGATAAAGTATTACTGCCAGCTGCTTTACAGTTAGCGACATCAACGGTGAGTGATGAATCACCGGCAATTACTCGTTTACGCGAGCGTGTTATATCACATTTACAGGCAAGGCTAGCTAAGCAACTAGAGCCACCAGTTGACTGGAGCCGAGAGCATACGCTTAAGTGCTCCTGTAAAGACTGTCATGAATTAAGCCAGTTCCTAAAGAACCCTGATCAAAAACAATGGTTGTTTAAGGCCGCCGAAGCACGTCGAAAACATCTGCAAAACACCATTAACACGAATAAGTGTGATGTTGCTTATGTAACCGAGAAAAAGAGTCGCCCCTATAGTCTGCTCTGTACAAAAAATCAGGCAAGTTATCAACGCAGGGTTGAACAGTCAAAAAGTGACCAGGATGCACTTGCTCGATTACTGGATAATGGAAAAAATCGAGTCTGACCCTCTTTTGTTCTTCCCCCCTAAATCAAGTTTGCTGAACTGTTGATTTTTAATGAGCCTTTAAAACTGGATACAGCAAAGCAATAGCAATAGCAACAAATGCAATAATCATAAACAATGTAGACATCATAATTCTCCTAATTCATTTAAATGGGCTTCAATTTTCCGACTGATGGTAACGCATGCAATTGAAAACATGGGTAACAATACTGCCCCCATATAAAATAAAATTCCTATCTCATTATCAATATATAATTTAGCTACTCCTGCAATATCAGCAACCATAATAGTTATGACAATTTTAAACAGCTCTTTTAACCAGTCAATACGTGCTTTGATTTCATCTACCTTACTCATCAACTCATAATACCCACTACACGACTGGCCGTCAATCTAATATAAATCATAACGCCATTAAAGCCATTCAGCCCATTAGGTTATTAAATCGTAGCCTCTCTCCCTTTGACAATAAAGGGTAACGTCCTAGGCTGTCGAAATATAGCATTCAAATTGTAAATATTTATAATATTCAATATCTTGAAAAATATATTCCGATTAAAAGGCGGTTTATAGTCCCGATTCAGCTCTATAATTTCTCCCATTTATTAAATAATCAATCACTTATGAATATTTAGAAAGATTAACTTTGCCATAATTCATTCATATTTTCCGTTGAAATTTATCGTGTTATGGATTATAGTTAATCCAACTTGAAATGATTTTTAGAGGGTAAAAAAATCCCCGAAAATGGAGAGTGGGAAGACTCCAATCCATGGTTCAACTATCAAAAATATTACACAGCCGTGATAACTGGAAACGCACAACCATCGAATGCCGCTATGAAATACGAGAATTAAAAAAAACTAAACAACGCCACCTGAAAAAAATAGCAGAGCTTAAGCTCGAGAATCGTGAGTTAAAACACCAGGCACTTGAGGTAAAAAAAACACAATTGTAATTTAAAGAGAGAAGTAAAGAATGCAAACCCCACCGCTCTTGCTGAGGTAGGAAATGGTTCGCAACCCACTGATATAAAGGATGCAGATCAAACGCGTGTTCTTTGTATTTTACTGACATTGAATGCCGTTGTTTCTTATCGTAGTGTTCCACGCATTCTCGAGTTGTTTAAGTCAAAAACAAACTATGCAGTTGGCTGGGTTCCTCATTTCACCTCCGTGATCAACTGGAGTTTGCGCCTAGGATTAGGACTTCTGACCCAAGTGCAGGCTATCACTAAGCCCTGGGTTGCCATTATTGATCACT
>JAUXBW010000107.1 GCA_030619185.1 Methyloprofundus sp. | reverse complement strand
TCGTCTGTCCATTGGGAGCGAAGCTAGGCGACTCGTCCAGAGGGCCGCTGGTTAATACTCTATTCGCGCCTGTTGCAATATCTAAAACGGCGATACGGTAATTGCCTCGCGCACCTTGCACCATCACAATATTCCTTCCATCTGCAGAAAAAGAGCCTCGCGTATTATAATTACCATCAAAAGATACCCGCACAGCATTACCCTGGCCATTACTTGGCATCAAATACAGCTGGGGTCGACTGCCACGGTTCGAAGTAAATAAGATTTTCTTGCCATCGGGTGACCAGGCTGCTTCAGTATCAATCGCCCAGGATTTTGTTAATTTTCTTAAAGATAGATCCGCCAAAGTTAAAATAAAAATATCTGTATTCCCCTCCTTCGACAAGGTAACCGCTAGTTGTTTGCCATCGGGCGACCAGGCTGGCGATCCATTAATGCCTTTATATTTTGCGACACTTTTTCGCTCGCCGGTATTCAAGGTCTGAATGAAAATTTCAGATACTTTATTTTCAAAAGAAACATAAGCAATTTTTGTTCCGTCAGGTGACCAGGCGGGTGACATAATGGGTTCTTTAGACTGTGCAATGGATATCGCATTAGCACCATCATAGTCAGCGACATGTAAAATATACTTGTGCTTATTTTGCTCATTATTACCACTAGTCACATAGGCAATGCGCGTAGAAAACACACCGGCAATTCCGGTTATTTTCTGATAGATTGCGTCACTTAAATGGTGTGCCGCCATTTTTAGTGATGCAGCTTCGACTGTAATTCTTAGACCTTTCAATTGTTCCTTTTTATACACATCAAATAGGCTCATTTGTACATGATAGAGGTTATTATCTTTAGTGATATATCCGGTCACCAGATAATCCTGCCCTAATACAGTCCAGTTACGAAATTTAATCTGTGCGGGGCGAGTTGGGTAAGTCAACATTTCCCCCCTGGTAAGCACTTTAAAGTAACCACTTCCTGCTAAATCGCTATCAATGATTTGAGCAACATCGGTACTTAGTTGTTCCTCCCCCCCCTGAGGTGTAGCAAAGGGGACGACAGCAATTTTATAAGCACTTTGTACACTTTCCGTAATTTCTATGGTTAATTCAGCACGTAACACAGGGCTAAATGCTATCAAGTTCAAGCTGGTTAATAATACGAAGATATTTTTTGTTAATTGATTCACGTTTTACTCTTGGTTATTTTTTATCCGGATCAAACACCAGATTAAAGCTTCTAAATTTTTTAAACACCATCGGGTCTTTGGGTACCGGAAGTGGTGAGGCTTTTCTAACGGCTCGCTCTGTTGACTCATCAAACAGGGAGTTACCACTACTTTTGATGATAACAACCTTCATTACATCGCCGCCAGGTAATAATTCTATTTTAATTTTACATTTCAAATTTTTAGGCACTGATCCTGGGCGATTCCAGTTTTGGGTGATTTTGCGCTTAATTAAAACTGCCGCATTGGATGCTGCCTTTGAGGTAATTCTGGCATTTGCTACCCGCTGTCTATCTTGTTCAGCCTCTTCTGCGGCGGCAAGTTGCAGTGACTCCTGCATTTCTTTTTGTCTTTTATCGGCTGCTATTTTCTGCTGTTTTACTACTTCCTTACGTGCAGCCTCCTTTTTTGCCCGCTCTACTTTGCGATTTTCTTCGGCAACACGTTCTGCCTCTGCTTTACGTTTATTTTCTAATACCCGTTTTTTTTCTTCAGCTTGACGTTTTCTGACCGCTTCAGCATGTTTTTTCTGCTCTTGCAGAGCGGCAATTTTACGTTGCTCAGCTTGTTTTTTTGCGCTTTTCTCAGCCTGTATATGTTGCTCTTTTATTTTCTTTAATTGTTGCTTTTGCTGTTTTAATTGTCTGGCATAGTCATCTTTTTTCTTTTGCTGTAGGCGCTTTTTACTCTCCTGCTGCTGTTTTAGTTCATTTGCCTTGGCCACAACCAGGGTCTCATCTAAAATAGTCGCTGTAATAATGGTTTCTGGAGCAAGCTTTTGCTTTTTTGGATGAGAGGGCTTATCGGTAGCATTAAATATAAATAGAGCAATAATACTTAAGTGCAATGTGAATGCCAATAAAAATGAAAGAAAGTATTTACGCATAGTCGCTGATTTTATACAGGGTTAGAAATTTTCCGTCATCAAGCCAACATTGGGAACGCCTGCATTTTTCAAAGCAGCCATCACAGTGACAACCTTGCCATATTCCACCTCTTTATCCCCCCGGATATAGACTTGTGTCGCAGGTTTATTTTTGCGTACCGCCTGGGTTAATAATAAAAGTTCACGGGCAGTGACTGGCTCGTCATCTTCACCATTGCCTAAATCAATAAAAAACTGCCCTGTTTTAGTAATTGTAATAATAACCGGGCTAGGCATATCTTCCAGGCTTATATCTTTTGCATCCGCTTGCGGTAAATCCACGTCAACCCCGGATTGAATCAAGGGTGCAGTAATCATAAAAATAATCAACAAAACCAGGGTCACATCGATATAAGGCACGACATTAATCTCGGCCATGGGCTTTCTACGCTTACGGTTTGCCATTATGAGTGTACCTGTCGTTGTAACAAGACAACAAACTCATCAATAAATAATTCATAACGCCCTGCCAAGCGGTCTACTTGTGTGGCAAAGCGGTTATACGCAACCACAGCAGGAATAGCAGCGAATAAGCCTATTGCCGTGGCAACCAGTGCCTCTGCAATACCGGGAGCAACCTGTGCCAGGGTCGCCTGCTTGGCTGTGGAAAGCGAGCGAAATGAGTTCATAATACCCCAAACTGTCCCAAACAGCCCCACATAGGGGCTAGTTGATCCGACTGTTGCTAAAAAGGGTAAACTTTCATCCAGTTTGTCCATCTCGCGTGATAACTCTATACGCATAGCTCGTTGTGCATTTTCTACCTTTTCAGAGGGCTGTACGCCAGTGAGTTTATGCATACGCGAGAATTCTTTATAGCCTGCAACGAAGATTTTCTCCACTCCCTCAGCCTGTATCCCTTGCGCCGTCAATTGAGTATACAAGGCACTTAAATCCCCCCCCGACCAGAATTGAGATTCAAATTCTTCGGTGATCCTAATAGCATGCTTTAGCTCTTTACGCTTAGCAATAATAAAGGTCCAGGAAACCACCGAAGCCATTAATAAAATAAGCATCACCAGCTGAACCATTAAACTGGCTTGCGTAATTAAATAAAAAATAGATAAATCGTTATTCATGTTATTGCTTGCTTTAATGCATCAGGAATTAGTTTGGGACGTAAGCTGTCAGAATCCAGACAGCCGATACGTATGCTTGCGGTATTTAGGAGCTCATCATTTCGGGTGATTGTTTGTTCAAAAGTTAAACTGGCACTTTTAACTTTACTTAACGTGGCTGTCACATTTAACATTTCATTAAATCGAGCTGGCTTTAGGTAATCAAGCTGTACTGAACGGACGACAAAAATCACCCTTTCATGTGTAATCAATTTATCTTGTTCAAAACCCATAGCACGTAACATTTCCGTTCGTGCACGTTCATAAAACTTTAGGTAATTGGCATAAAACACCACGCCACCGGCATCTGTGTCTTCATAATAGACACGCACCGGCCAGTTAAAAATCTTGCTCATATTTTTATATCTTATCTTTTCTTAGGGAGTTGGAAATAAGCTAACTCATCCATCAATTGCTCGCTAGAGAAAGGGGGGAGGGGAGCGGAAACTCAAAAAATACGGGTAAACTAACTCCAGAAATGACGCGCGTATTGTTAGGCTATATAGATTAAAATTGAAAAGTCTTATGCAACATAAAGCCATCGTTCAAAAATTATCTAATATTTTAGCGGAGTTCTTCGAGATCCGAAATATTTAATTGCTTAATTGCATTGCAACAGAAGCAAAATTTATTCCATAATGTGAACTTAGGGAGCTGGAAATATATAACCGTCCCATTTTGGGTAGGTTTTTTGTTTGTCTATAGTGGCGTAGCAACAGGCGCATAGCCAGCTACTTAAAGTTGCTACACTGCTAAAAACGGACAAAAAGACCCGCAATATTGGATGACTATTTAATTCCATCTCCCTTAGTTTAACCTATAAGCCCGACACTAGGAAAACCCTCAGAAATGATCCCGAATATTATCGATATTGAAGCATCTGGCTTTGGCGGCACAAGTTACCCAATAGAAATAGGCATTGTCTTAAGTAGTGGAGAGAAATATTGTAGCTTAATCCAGCCTGTCTCTTATTGGCAACACTGGAGTATAGAAGCTGAAGAGACGCACCATATTAGTAGGGATTTATTACACAAAAGAGGTAAGCCCGCTATTCAGGTTGCCGCAGAAATCAATCAGTTTCTGCAGGGTAAAACAGTTTATAGCGACGGCTGGGTGGTTGATAAACCCTGGTTGATCGAACTATTTTCTGCGGCAAGAATGGGCTATTCCTTTACCATCAGCGCACTGGAATTTATCTTGAATGAACATCAAATGGAAATCTGGCATGAGACTAAAAGTCATATTATTGACGAACTTAGCTTAACACGGCATAGAGCCAGTACCGATGCTTTTATTATTCAGGAAACGTATCGAAGAACACTGCAGGCAGCTTGAAAAGGGGTGGAATGATGATATGGATTCCTCTTGTTCCGTAATTATTTTTAGGTGCATTTTGATGCCTTAAAATAAAAGTGTTAAGAAATTATTGAATGAGTACTTATCATGCCAGCTAGGTTATCCCAATAAACACATATAAATGCTATAGTAACTTTATAAAAATATAATACAAAATATAACGTAATCAATTCATCATTCTGTTCCATAACCAGACTAACTTAGACGTGCATAAATTAAAATGAGGATTGCGCACAAAATAACAAAGATGTAGGTGCGGATTTATCCGCACAGTGTAGCTAAAGCAGCACCTACAATTATCCATTAGCTAACTTGCCTGGGTTATTTTGAGCATATTTTTTGATTAGATCTATGATGTTTGAGTTTCGTGACGCATGAGTGAGAATTGTGTGTACCCAAGGATTTACTCTATGATCAATAATACTCAGTTAGCTCGCTGGGGGATTCTCCCTTTGTGGCTTTTACTTACATTTAGTGTCTTCTTGCGCACGCCTACACCGATTGATGAAACACGTTATCTATCGGTTGCCTGGGAGATGTGGTTGCGAGAGGATTTTCTGGTTCCCTACCTTAATGGCGAAACGTATAGTCATAAGCCACCTTTATTGTTTTGGCTTATTCAATTAAGCTGGGGTCTGTTTGGAGTGAATGAGTGGGCAGCTCGTCTTGTAGGTCCGGTCTGCGCGCTATTTAATTTGTACTTGACACGCGCTTTAGCAAAGCAGTTATGGCCTAGTCAGGAAAATGTTGCGTTACTTGCGCCCTGGGTATTAATTGGCACACTGCTATGGACACTTTTTGCCACTGCAACTATGTTTGATATATTGCTCAGTAATTGTGTTTTGCTGGGTATGCTGGGGCTTGTGACTGCTGTGCAAGGCAAGCAAGTAAAAGGCTGGTCTACTGTATCGTTAGCTATTGGACTAGGGGTACTGGCTAAAGGTCCGGTTATTCTGGTTCATTTGCTACCGCTCGCTTTATTGATGCCTTTATGGGCTGAAAAGGATCAGCAAGTGCATTACTATCGTTGGTATAGCTATATGTTTATCGCTATACTGCGGGGGGCTCTCATTGCATTAGCCTGGGCAATTCCTGCCGCAATACAAGGGGGTGAAGCCTACGCAAATGCGATTTTATGGAGTCAAACTGCCGATCGAGCGGTTACAACTAGTTTACATGCACGCCCTTTCTGGTGGTATTTGCCTTTTTTACCCCTATTTATTTTTCCCTGGATTGCATGGCCTCGTATATGGAAATGTTTAGTCAGTATGCCGTGGAAACAAGATCAGGGCATACGTTTTTGTAGTCTCTGGTTTATCAGTTGCTTACTGATTTTTTCTCTTATCCAGAGTAAACAAGTACATTATCTAGTGCCACTACTACCCGCTTTTAGTCTACTTATTGCGCGTCTTCTGACGAACGATAAAAATAAACCGGCACTCATAACAGACTTGCTTTTGCCACTTTGTTTTTGCGCTGTCGGGATACTGTTAATATTAATGCCTACAATGGCATCTTTTGCCAAACTATCCTGGGTGCAGGCTATGGATTATACCTGGGGTGGAAGCGTTTTAGTCATTGGCTTGATATTGTCTGCTTTAACTCTCTACTTACGCCAATTATCTGTTCTGGCCGTTAGTGTTTCTCTTGTTATTGCAATTGTTATAGGTTTTTTCTGTTTTTTTAAATATACCGGGCTTGCTTACAATTTAAGACCTGCTGCAGAAAAAGTAAAAGACATGCAGACCCATGATACCCCTGTTGCTTATGTTAATAATTATCAAGGGCAATTTCACTTTCTTGGACGTTTAACCCAGGCAATTGAGGTGGTCGATTATAATCAACTGAATAGCTGGGCAAATGCTCACCCAGATGGCTATTTAATTTCTGTAGAGAAGAAAAAAGATACTAATGTTAGCTATATACAAAAACAACGTGAACGCTGGTTAATTTTTAGAACCGGACAGCAAATGGTACAAAAGCAACGAGGACAAAGTAGATGATAAATTACTTTTTGTAATCCTGTATTGTTTTTTTAGCCCGTAAAACAAAATATAAATTACGTGCGTAAATTAATAATCCAGATCCCTGGCCAACGATAAATACCGGGTCTTGTTTATGTATTGCATAAATAAACAAGGTGGTCCCGCCAAAAATGCTGAAATACCAGAATAACACGGGCATAACGCTTTTTTTAGCGCGTTCGCTTGCTAACCATTGAATTAAAAAACGAGCAGAAAACAGAGCCTGGCCTAAAAAACCAATGATTAACCAGCTTGTTTCTTTATCCACGGGTGACCTCAGTTATTACCGGTAAACTATGACGTTTGTTTAACCAGACGACACCCAGCAAATCGACAATACCAGCCATTAATCGGTCGAGTGTGCCGTATTTCGATTGGCCGTGTCTACGCGAACGATGATTCACTTTGACTGAAATAACTTGCCCGCCAGCAGCTAAGATCATGGCAGGCAGAAAGCGATGTATATGATCAAAATAAGGGAGTTGTAAAAATTTATCGCGCAAAAAAAGCTTTAAACCACATCCCGTGTCGGGCGTATTGTCGCGAAGAATTTTCTGGCGAATACTATTGGCAAAGCGCGATGAAAAACGTCGCCAACCGCTATCATTTCGTTTATGACGAAACCCGGCCAACATCCACAGAGATTCCGGGTTATCGTATTGCTGTTGCGCCTCAACCAGATTGGGTATATCGGCAGGGTCATTCTGTCCATCCCCATCAAGTGTCGCAATCCAGGGGTATTGTGCTGCACTGACTCCACTATGTATTGCACGACTTTGACCACAACTAGACTGATGATGAAGTATACGTAGTTGGGGGTGTTTTTGTCTGGCCGTTTGTAATTTTGCTAATGTTGAATCGGAACTGCCATCATCAATAAATATCATTTCAAAGGGATAAGAGGGCTTAAGTGCTGCTGATATTTCAGCAATCAATGACTCAATATTATCTTCTTCATTGTGCACAGGCACAACAACTGATATTTTCATATTTATTTGTGATTATATAGAAAGTGCCGCCTGGCAAAAAAGTGACATAACAAGCTATTGTTATCAAGGGCAACGATAAAACTTATTATTATAATCCTAAAACATTGGTTAAGTATGAGTTTTGTGAAAATTTGGGCGTGAAAGCTAGGCATTTTTCAGACAATGGAGCCCAAGGGAGGCATTACATAGCTTGAACCTAGAAAAATCAGTTGCCCACGGTTTCTAGCACAAGATCTTGATTCCACTGCACTTCAAAAAAATGCCCGCTTAACCTATGGGTGAAGCTAAGATTT
>JAUXBW010000099.1 GCA_030619185.1 Methyloprofundus sp. | reverse complement strand
TTCTAGCGGATTTTGATTTATATACTGGCTCAATTTTGCAAAGCCTTCTAATGAGATGGTTTCTGCCCTAAGAGTAGGATTTATTTCTAAGGCAATAATATCCTCTTCTGTAATCAATTTTTTCAGGGAATTGCGTAAAGTCTTACGCCGCTGTGAAAAGGCTGTTGTCACCACTGTATTGAGTGCTTTAACCGAGTCGAGATTAACTGGCGGCTGCTCATGCGGTACCAGACGCACGATAGATGACATGACTTTAGGTGCCGGATTGAAGCTTTCAGGGGGCACGTCAAACAGGTGCTCAGTGGCGCAGTAATATTGCATCATGACACTGAGTCTACCGTACTTCTTACTGCCTGGGTCAGCACAGATTCGATCGACCACTTCTTTTTGGAGCATAAAAGTCATATCGCTAATACTGGGTGTATTTTCCAGTAAATGAAACATTAAGGGTGTGGAGATATTGTAGGGGAGATTACCTAATATATGCAGCTTTTCATCTGTCCTGGCTAATGCGGAAAAATCAAATTTTAAAGCATCAGAACTGTGTATGGTGAGGTTGTCATATTGTTCAAATTTGCTCTTAAGAAAGCTTACCAGGTCTCTATCAAGCTCAACCACATCTAGCTGTACACCACTCTGTAATAAAGGCTCGGTTAATGCGCCTTGCCCCGGGCCGATTTCAACCCAGTGCTGGTCTTGGCTAAAATAAAGTGAGCCTAGAATATTGCTGATAATGTGATGATCATGCAAAAAATTCTGTCCAAAACGTTTACGTGCTTTATGTGCCATAGTGTATTTTAATAATATCCGAAAGTCTGCTTGCTAATTGTTTTTTATGTAGTCTGTATGAAGCAAGCAGAATACGGGAAAGTGAATGTGCTGCTCTCCGCGTATCCCACAAGCTTCATACGGGCTACGAATTAAAATTACCCTATGCTAGTAACTGCCAGACATCTGTATCGCGACTTGCAAAGCATACACTAGGCTGCTGACTTCTGCTTTTCCGGTGCCCGCCAGATCCAGAGCTGTGCCATGATCAACCGAAGTGCGGATAATGGGTAATCCCAGGGTAATATTCACGGCTTTACCAAAGCCTTTGTATTTTAACACCGGTAAACCTTGATCATGATACATCGCTAAGACCGCATCGGCATGACTTAAGTATTTTTCATTAAACAATGTGTCAGCAGGAAGGGGGCCTTGTAGATTGATGCCTTGTTGTCGGTACTGCTCTAGAACAGGTTCAATAATTTCGATTTCTTCACGGCCAAGATGCCCCCCTTCACCCGCATGGGGGTTAAGTCCGCAGACTAAAATATGGGGTTGCTTGATGCCAAAACGATGACGTAAATCAGAGTCTAATAACTGGATAACTGTGCTTAATGTTTCCTTGCTAATCGCTTTACTTACTTCAGATAGTGGCAGGTGGGTGGTGACCAAGGCTACTCGTAGGCCTTCTGTTGCCAGCATCATGACTGGGTGGCCACCAGTGATCGCTGCAATAAATTCTGTATGCCCAGTAAAGGCAATACCTGCGTCATTGATAACCCCTTTGTGTACAGGGCCTGTTAGCATTGCTGAAAATAGTCCTGACACACAACCTTCAGTAGCCGTTTTTATAGTTTGCACTACATAATGACTATTATTCGGGTTTAGTTTTCCACATGCTACTGGCTCATGTAGATAGCAGGGTAATACATGAAGTGTTCCCGGTGTGTGCCGGGTAATGGGCTGTTGGGCATCAAATGGCTTGATGTTGATGGGTAAGTTTAGTTGTTTTGCGCGCTGTATTAATAACTCAGGATCAGCAATGACCACAAGTTGACAGGCTAATGACTGCTGAGCAAGTTGTAGGCATAAATCAGGGCCAATGCCTGAGGGTTCGCCTGGTGTTAGGGCAATACGGGGGAGTATTTTGGACACGGTTAGTGGATAATGATGAAAAAAGATATTTTATCATTAAAGCGAGCACTGACCTTCAGGAATGTGTGTTTATTAGCTGGGAGTCCCTGCCTGGGCAGGGCTGTTATATGCCTCGCCTAGGAGGCTGTCCGAGAATAGAAAGCCTGCTACGGGAAAAGCCCTTTTGGCCATTTTTTCCGTTCATTTTCGTTAAAGAGCACACACTTCGCCTCAAATGAACGAAAAAACTGACTCAAAATGACTTTCTCTCGCGACGGTTTCTATTCTCGGATAGCCTCCTAGGTGAGAGCTCCAGGCATATGAGGCAGTGCAATAAAAGCAGAAACGATTTATTCGCGCGCTTGCAAAGGCCAGGGCAATACTTTATTATCCCTACCAAACGAACGTTAGGTAAGATGAGTGGATTCTAAAGAATATATATTACAAACAGCGGTCACGCTATTTTCCAGGCAAGGCTTTGAGGGTGTTTCTATGCGTGATCTTGCCAAGTCAGTCGACATGAGCACTGCGGCTGTTTATCATCATTTTTCCAATAAACAGGCACTGTATCTTGAAGCCATGAATTTTGCATTTGCCAAACAAGCAAGGGCTTTTGACGCGGTGTGGCAGGCAGATCTTTCTGCTCATGAGAAACTCAGGCGGTTTGTTAGCTGCCTAGCTCAAGTACTAACGACAGATGTTGATTTTAGGCGCTTTATGCAACGCGAGTTACTGGATGCTGACGATGAGCGTATGCAACTGTTGGCTAAAGAGGTTTTTCAAGAGCAATTTAGCCATTTAATGACGGTTATTGAGCAATTAAGTGAAACACAGCAGGTCCACTTTTCTGCCCTGTGTGTAATTGCTCTGGTCTGCGATATTATTCAGATGCAAGCATTAAGCAGGCATCTTCCTGGCTGGCAGGCTGAGCATGAACAGGTCGATTTTATTGCCGAACAGGTCCTGGATTTATTAATGAATGGAATTAAGGGAGATGGAAACAAATAATCATCCAACATTGCGGGTCTTTTTGTCCGTCTTTAGCGGTGTAACAACAGTTACGTAGCTTGCTATGCGCCTGTTGCTACACCACTAAAGACAAACAAAAATCCTACCCAATATCGGATGATTATTTATTTCCAGCTCCCTAAACCCAAAGGAAGTTAACGATGAAGAACAACACATTATCAAAAAGGTTGGGAGTATTTGCGGTTAATCACCCCTGGTGGGTTTTACTGCTGAGTTTGATTTTTGTCGGAATCAGTGCTGCGGGGATAAAAGGACTGGAATTCACTAATAATTATCGTGTGTTTTTTGGTGAAGATAACCCACAGTTATTAGCTTTTGATGCATTACAAAATACCTATAGTAAAAGTGATAATGTGATGATTCTGGTGGAGCCTAAGAACGGCGATATATTTACCAGAGAAAACCTGCAGGCGGTAGTAGAGCTAACCAAAGACAGCTGGCAGTTACCTTATTCCAGTCGTGTCGATTCGATCAGTAATTTCCAGCATACCATTGCACAAGGGGATGATTTGATTGTGGCTGATTTAATTAGCCAGCCGCTGGCTATGACTGATGAACAATTGCAATATGTCAAGCAAGTTGCAGTCAATGAACCTTTACTGAAAGACCGGCTGATATCCAGGACCGGGCATGTCACTGGGGTCAATGTTACTATGCAGCTTCCGGGCACCAACCCGATGGAAGCAATGGAAATAACTGTCGTTGTCCGGCAGATGGTCGACGCATTTAAACTAAAGCACCCTGATTTAACCTTGCACCTTAGTGGCATGGTGATGATGAACAATGCATTTGGTGAGGCATCTGTCAAAGATAATTCAACGCTGATTCCGTTAATGTACGGTATTGTTTTGTTAGTGCTAATATTTTGTCTGCGTTCTTTTACGGCGACAATGAGTGTTATCCTGCTGATTATTTTTTCGATTATTACCGCGCTGGGGCTGGCTATTTATGCCGGCATTAAATTAACCCCCACCTCGGCTATGGCACCGACCATTATTTTAACCATGGCGGTGGCTGATAGCGTGCATTTATTGGTGACTTTTTTGCATAATATGCGCTTGGGGCATGAGAAAAAAAAGGCGATGCAGGAAAGTTTACGCATCAATTTTCAGCCCATAGTTCTTACCAGTGTCACCACCGCGATAGGTTTTTTGAGTCTAAATTTTAGTGATGCGCCCCCTTTTAGAGATTTGGGCAATATTGTTGCACTAGGTGTAATTATTGCGCTGCTTTTATCGGTGACTCTATTGCCTGCGTTAATGACTCTATTACCTGTACGGGTCAAATTAAAAGATGAACTGGATAATTCAGCGATGAAAAAGCTGGCTGCTTTTGTGATCAAGCGACGCAAAGCTTTGCTTATAGGTAATACCATCCTGGCTTTGGTGTTGATGAGTTTTATTCCACGCAATGAAATTAATGATGAGTTTGTAAAATACTTTGATGAGAGTATTGAGTTCAGACGTGCAACCGATTTTTTAAATGACAATTTAAGTGGTATCTATAATGTAGAAATCTCGATAGATACAGGCTCGGCCGGAGGCATCAGTGAACCCGCTTATTTGGCGAAAATAGAGCAGTTTAAGCTTTGGTTGCTGCAACAGCCGGAAGTCGTGCATGTGAATAGTATTACTGATACGTTTAAACGCTTGAATAAGAATATGCATGGCGACGATGAGCGGTGGTATAAACTGCCCGAAGAGCGAGAACTTGCAGCACAGTATCTATTGCTTTACGAAATGTCTTTACCTTACGGCCTAGATCTGAACGATCAGATTAATATTGATAAATCAGGTATACGTGTGATTGCCAGTATGGAAAACCTGTCCACCAGGCAAATGCTGGATGTTGAACGACGACTACATAACTGGATGGATGTGAATTTTAGTGAATATACGATTAATGCCGCCAGCCCGGTATTGATGTTTTCGCATATAGGCCAGCGTAATATTATTCGTATGTTAATTGGCTCATTGGCGGCGTTGGTTTTAATCTCCTTAATTTTGATTGCTGCATTCCGTTCGGTGAAACTAGGCTTAATTAGTTTAATTCCCAATTTAATCCCTGCCGGGATGGCATTTGGTATCTGGGGCTTGATTGATGGTCAGGTGGGTCTTGGCTTATCAGTAGTGACCGGCATGACTATCGGTATTGTGGTAGATGACACGGTACATTTTATTAGTAAATATCGCCGCGCAAAAGTTGAAAAAGGCCTGTCCTCAGAAGAAGCGGTACGCTACGCTTTTTCTACGGTAGGTGTTGCCTTATGGGTGACATCTTTAGTCCTGGTTAGTGGGTTTGTCGTGCTTTCTACTTCTTCATTTTTGATGAATAGTGGTATGGGGTTAATGACGGCGATTACTATTGCAGTTGCGTTAATAATGGACTTCTTGTTTTTACCACCGATTTTGATGACCTTAGATAAAAAGCGTGGCTGAGGTATAAGGCAACTCGCAACAAATAACCCACCCACCTTGCTGGTCTTTTTGTCCGTCTTCTGCGTTGTGGAAATAGTTTCGTAGCTAGCTATGCGCTTATTTCTACGCCTTGAAGACAAACAAAAATCCTGCGCAATATGGGTAGGTTATTTATTGCGCGTTACCTAAGGCTGTATAGAGCGAACTGAAATCCGCACTGGTATCTTTATATTAGGAGAAAGAAAATGAAAAAAAATGTAGTCGGCTTATTGTTTTGCCTATTGGCCTGGGGATGTGTTGCAGAAGAAATAAATGCTGCAGCGATAAGCACAGAGCAAATACAGATAGAGGAAATAAGTAGCGAACAGAAAGGCCTGGAAATCATGCAGGAAGTAGATAAGCGTGATTTAGGCTGGGGGGATATGTCTACTGACATGCAGATGATTCTTAAAAATAAAAATGGTGATGAGCATGTGCGCAACTTGCGCTTAAAAACATTGGAAATGCTGGATGATGGTGATAAAAGTTTAAGCATTTTTGATAGCCCCAGAGATATTAAAGGTACCGCCTTTTTAAGTTTTACCCATGCTCTGGAAGCGGATGAACAATGGTTGTATTTGCCCGCCCTGAAAAGAGTCAAGCGGATTTCATCCAGTAATAAATCAGGACCATTTCTGGGCAGCGAATTTGCCTTTGAAGACTTAACCTCATTTGAGTTAAAGAAATTTAAATATAATTATTTACGTGATGAAGTGGTTGATAATGTTGATTGTTTTGTGATTGAAACATTCCCGCAATACGAGCACTCAGGCTATACCCGCAACATTGTATGGATAGATAAAGAGCGCTATATTCCGCTAAAAACTGATTATTATGACCGTAAAAATGCGCTGTTAAAAACCCAGACGTTTAACGATTATCAACAATATCTGGGGCAATACTGGCGTGCTGCTAAAACATTAATGGCGAATCACTTAACAGGAAAAAGCACCACATTGCTTTGGGAGAATTACACTTTTCGTAATGGTTTAACCGAGCGAAATTTTGATAAAAACACCTTAAAACGTTCGCGTTAACGGTAAACGCTGTAGGCTAGGTTAGATTGTCACGCTACGCTTGATAATCTAACCCGGCAACGCCACTTATTCCGACCACGAAGAGCATGAAGGACTTGAAGAAATGACTGGTTTTTCTGTATGCGTTTGTAAAAATGTCTTATGGTCTTTTGAAGTAACCTATCAACTTATTTGACAAATTGCTTAGTCTTTTCTCCTTCATTTGCTTTATGGTATTAAAAGCAGCATATATCACTTGGGTAAAGATTTGGCATGACGTAGTGCCAGTTTCACGCTGGCAATATTTGTGGTTGTTTTTTTGCCTGTTACCGATCCAGCCTCTATATGCCTGGGAGTTATCTGGCTATGTGGGAATAGAAGATCTAGCCTTTTATGAACAACCTGTAGATTCCCGGCAGCATATGAACTATTTATCCGGGGTTATAGAAGCGGAGTTATATCATGAATGGGATAATGGTAATCAGGTGTTTGCGTTTGTGCCATTTTTCAGGGGTGCCCAGTATGATAGCAATCGCACTCATTTTGATATCCGTGAACTGACATATGTTTATGCCGCAGAAGAATGGGAATTCCGCTTTGGTATACGTAAGGTTTTCTGGGGTGTGACTGAATCGGTGCATCTGGTTGATATTATTAACCAGCGCGATATGGTGGAAAACACTGACGGAGAAGATAAGCTGGGGCAGCCCATGATTAATTTTGCCTGGATTCAGGATTGGGGAACCCTGGACTTTTTTTTATTGCCTGGTTTTCGAGAAATGCCTTTTACCGGTGTAGAAGGCAGGCCCAGAACGCAGCCGGCAGTGAGTGGTGATCAGGCAAGATTTGATAAAAATGGCTTTGCAAGGCAAATGGCTTATGCTATCCGCTGGTCACATTCTATTGGTGATTGGGATATAGGCTTATCTAATTTCTATGGGACCAGCCGTGACCCTATTTTTCTGGTCGAACAGGATTCAGCAGGGCAGGTTTCTATTATTCCCTATTATCAAAATATTAATCAAACCGGCCTAGATGTGCAGGCTACGATAGAGAGCTGGCTATTAAAACTAGAAATGATTGTGCGTGTGAGTGAAAGTGACACCACCTTTGCAACGGTTGCAGGCTTTGAATATACTTTTTTTAATATTGCTGAAACTGGCCTGGATATTGGGCTGCTAGCAGAGTATCTGTATGACAGTCGAGGCCTTATTGCACCGACCGCTTTCCAGGATGATTTTTTTACTGGAATCCGGTTTGCCTTAAATGATGTACAAGATACACAAATTCTGGCCGGTGTGATTGTCGATAGTAATACCTATGAGCAATTTTATAATATCGAGGCTAGTCGGCGTTTTTTTGAAAATTTTAGACTAGAAGTCGAAGCGCGTTTTTTTAATGGTGCTTCACCGGGTGACCGCACGTATTCATTCCGCAAAGACAGCCATTTCAGATTTGAGTTGAGTTATCATTTTTAGGTTTAATTTCCAGAAGCTAACCGGGCGGTTATTTTTTTAGACCACTCAGTTGATAGCTCAGGTATAAGCAGCGCCTTTTCCAAAATAGATCTCGGGTCTTGAAAATCTTTATCATAATAGGCCCTAAATAAAGATTGAACGCTTATCTTAAACGTTCCTTCCTTGAGCAACTCAACCCTATCCCCGGTTTCAATCAGACCCTCTTGCAGTACACGTAGATAAATGCCA
>JAUXBW010000161.1 GCA_030619185.1 Methyloprofundus sp. | reverse complement strand
CCTACGTGCTTCTGCGATAGCTGGTTGTATAAAGCGTTCAACTTGTGATTTCCCCCCTTTAATCTTTGCTTTTTCCCAAGCGGCTATTGCCTGCGTATAAGACTCCTGCTGGTATGCGTCTAGGCCTTGCAAAATAAGTGCTGTTGGCTCTTCAGGGTCAACCCTTAAGGCTTCATTTATCGCCCGCGCTATTTCCGGTGTCATTTTCTCACCCGATTTCTGAAACAGCGATTGTGCATAGGCAGCTTTTACCGAAGCATATCCTGGATTATCCTCTCCAATAATATCTCCCATTTTCTTATAAACAGCCGCTGCCTGTGGGTAATCTCCCATCGCCATATAACTATTTGCTAACAAAAACCAGTTTTCTATATCTCCGGGATTCTCAGCTAGCTTTGCTTTAAGTGCGGTCACTGCGGCGGCAAAATCCGGCGCAGCCTTGTTACTCGCCTGTTGTAACGGAGCAGGCTCATCAGCAAGCGCTAAATATTGCACATACTGTTCACTCGCTCCCAGGGATTGATAGGTCAATAGGCTGGCAATCACCAATATACTCGCAACGCTTCCCATGACTATCCAGTGCATCGAATTGGGCTGGTCTGGCTTATTAAGCATAGTTTGATCTGCAAACTGCACATCACCCAGCAAGTTCTTTTCTAATTCAGTTTTTAACAGTATAAAAGAAGACTCATCAAGGTTTCCTTGCGCCTGTTCATTTTCCAGCTCTGCTAAACGCTCTTGAAAAATATCAATATTTTCCTGTTTTTGCGACACTGCCGGGGGAGTATTTTGACTACTTTTATAGGCTGCCAGAGGCCATAATAGGATAATGACAGTCAGTACCAGCATGACTGCAAATATGAGCCATAATGTCATCATGACTGCTTACCTTTTTTAGTATTCAGCAAAGCATCCAGTTGCTTTGCCTCGGTCGTGGTCAACACAACACCGTTCCCAGCTGTACTTTCTTTACTCTGCCTACGTCCACGAATAACCCATAAAATAATTGCGAGCCCCAATAATAAGAACAAAGCCGGCCCATACCAGAGCAAATAAGTTTGTGGCTTAACACGAGGTTCATACAAAACAAAATCACCGTAACGCTCTACCATATAATCAATAATTTCCGGGTTGGTCTTATCGGCTACTAACATTTGCTGAATTTTTGTACGCAAATCTTTGGCAATTTCAGCATTAGAATCAGCTATATTTTGATTTTGACATTTAGGGCACCGTAGTTCATAGGCAAGCTCTTGAAAACGCTTTTCTTTTTCAGGATCATCAAATTGATAGACATCAATAGCTGCGAGCGATACAGAACTGCAAAACAACACTAACAACCCTAGCGTAAGCTTATTCATTAACACTACCCCATCCTTTTATCATATTTTGTAAATCCTGCCAGACTTGCTCTGTGATCACACCGACATGCCGATAGCGAATAATGCCTTGTGCATCAAGCAAATAAGTCTCGGGCGCACCATACACCCCTAGATCCAGACCTAACATACCCGCTTCATCAAAAATATTAAATTGATAGGGGTTACCTAATTGCTGTAGCCAGACCATTGCTGCTGACCGGTCATCTTTATAATTCAAGCCGATCACAGGAATACTATTTGTTTGCGCAATAGTGAGTAACTGAGCATGTTCCTGACGGCAGGAAGGACACCAGGTTGCCCATACATTCACCAGCACTGGCTGCCCCATGAAATCCTGTTTAGTTAAGATACGCTCAGGCTGTTGTAAAGCAGCCAGGCTAAATTCGGGAAAAGGCTTGTTCAGTAATGCCGAGGGCAATTCCCTTGGGTCTATACTTAAACCTTTCCATAAAAAGCCAGCTAAAATAATAAATAAAACCAAGGGGATAAATAAAAGTAACCTAGGCATGTACCGACTCCTGTTTGCGGCTACTTTTACGGTAACGCTTATCTGCAGCCGTGAGTAAACCACCTAGAGCCATTAAAATACCCCCTAACCATAACCAGCGTACATACGGCTTATAATGTACCCGTACGGCCCATGCTTCACCCTCATTAAGCGGCTCACCCAGAGCAACATATAAATCTCTGAATAAACCTGCATCAATATCTGCTTCGGTCATCATATTGCGCTTAACATTATATCGGCGCTTTTCGGGATGTAAGGTCACAACAGACTGTCCATCTTCTGTCACTTCTATAGTTGCCTGGTCTGCCATATAATTTGCACCTTTAACGACCTGCGTACCTTGAAAGGTAAATTGATAGCCTGCAAGTTCAACACTATCGCCTTTGGCCATACGCATATCACGCTCTTCACTGTACGTAGAGACCAAGGTAATGCCAATTGCCGTGACCGCAACCCCAATATGTGCCAGCATCATGCCGTAATAACTCATTGAGAGCTGGGATAATCTACTGCTTAGCGTCTGCGCATTGCGAAATTTGCCGATAAATTCACTGACTACCGTGCTAATAATCCAAAGACTGACACTGATACCGAGAAAAACACGCATATCAAAACCAGAGCCATACACAAACGGAAATATCAGACCCATGAGTAAACTAATCACAGCCGGTAGCCATAAGGTTTTCAGCACGGTCTCAGTTGACGTTTCACGCCACCTCACAGCAACGGAAACACCCATTGCTATAGCCATGGTGCCCATAATGGGTACAAATACGGCATTAAAATAGGGAGGCCCTACCGAGATTTTCCCTTGGCCTAAAGCATCGATCAGTAAGGGGTATAATGTTCCCAATAAAACAGTGACGGCCATCACCGTTAGAAAAACATTATTAACCAGTAATAATACTTCTCTGGAGAGCCATGAAAAACTGGATTCGCTTTTTACGCTAGGCGCTTTAAATGCGTATAAAGTAAGTGAACCGCCCATCGTTATGGCTAATAGCATTAAAATAAAGAATCCACGTTCGGGGTCACTAGCAAATGCATGTACGGATGTTAATACCCCTGAGCGAACTAGAAACGTGCCTAGTAGGCTTAAGGAAAAAGCAAAAATGGCCAATAGCAAAGTCCAGCTTTTAAAGACCCCGCGTTTTTCTGTTACCGCCAGAGAATGTACTAAAGCAGTGCCAACTAACCACGGCATCAACGAAGCATTTTCCACCGGATCCCAGAACCACCACCCTCCCCAGCCTAATTCATAATAAGCCCACCAGCTACCCAGGGTTATCCCCAAACCTAAAAATGCCCAGGCAACATTGGTCCAGGGTCTGGACCAGCGCGCCCACGCAGCATCCATTCTGCCTGAGAGTAACGCGGCAATGGCAAAGGCAAAGGCAACCGAAAACCCGACATAGCCCATATACAACATAGGCGGGTGGACAATTAAGCCAAAATCTTGCAATAAGGGATTTAAATCAGCCCCATCAGCCGGAAAGCGGGGTAAGTAACGCTCAAAAGGACTCGAGGTAATTAATAGAAACGAAATAAAACCTGTTGCTATAATTCCCATCACAGACAACACTCGCGCCAGCATATCCAATGGCAGTGCTTTACTAAAGCGGCTGACAGCAAAAGTCCAGCCACATAAAATAAGTGCCCATAATAACAGCGAACCTTCATGTCCACCCCAGATCGCACTGAGTTTGAATTGTATCGGCATCTGGCTATTGGAGTGTTGTGCAACGTACACCACTGAAAAATCATCTTGAGCAAAGGCATAGCCCAGACAGATAAAGCTAACAATAACAAACAAGAACTGCCCCATCGCTAAAGGCCGGGCATAACTCATCCACATCTCATTAGCTGTCGTAGCACCATACATAGGCACTACCGCTAATACAACTGATAATAACAAGGCAATAATCAGAGCAAATTCACCTATCTCGGGTATCACTTGACTGACTCCTGCTTTTGTTTCATTGACTCGGCAATTTCAGGTGGCATGTAGTTTTCATCATGTTTTGCTAATACTTCATCAGCCTGAAAAATACCCTGAGCATCCATTTTTCCCTGAGCAATAATACCCTGCCCTTCGCGAAATAAATCAGGCAAAATCCCGGTAAACTCCACGATCACCTGGTGCTCGTAATCCGTTATGGCAAACTGTACCTTTAGCGAGTCTGTTGATCTTTTAATGCTGCCATCAACCACCATCCCTCCCGCACGAATCCTGGCACCCACGGGAGCTTCTCCTTGCGCGATCTGGCTAGTGGAGTAAAACAAATTTATATTCTCACTAAGTGAAAACATAACCAGACCAACGATCAGAGCTGTTCCGAAAACCAGGCCCAAAATAATACTTAATCTTTTTTTTCTTTTTGGGGTCATACGGTTCCCTGTTCACGTCTTAAACGACGCTTTGCATTAATAAAAAACTGCCTTTTCAGCCAGTAGGCTGAAACGATATTGTATATAAATATGATCAAGGCGATAGCATAACTTAGCCAGACATATAAACCATGTGTACCCATCTGTAAAAAATCAGCAACTGATGAAAAATTTCCCATAATAAAATCCTTAATAAGCTTGAATGACCCGCTTCACCCAGTCGCTACGTTTTTCACGCTCCAGGACTTCTATCCGCGCACGACTCATTAATACCACGGCGAAAAAGCAGTAAAAACCTAGCACCATGACTAATAATGGCATCCACATTTCCGGTGGCATCGCTGGCTTTTCTGTCACGGTGAAAGTTGCTGGCTGATGTAAGGTATTCCACCATTCTACCGAATATTTAATAATTGGAATATTCACCAGCCCCACTAAAGACAATACTGCTGTTGCCTTATCTGCACTGGCTTTATTATCAAAAGCTGAATTCAGAGCTATTACACCGATATAGAGAAACAACAAGACCAGCATGGCTGTTAAACGCGCATCCCAAACCCACCAGGCTCCCCAGGTAGGTTTCCCCCAGATAGCCCCGGTTGCCAGAGACATCACCGCGATCGAAGCACCAATAGGCGCACATGCTCCAGCGACTACATGGGCAATTTTCATCCTCCAGATCAGACCGATTGCCCCAGCCACTGCCATCATCATATAACAGGACTGTGCCAGAATTGACGAAGGTACATGAATGTAAATAATACGAAAACTATTCCCTTGCTGATAATCTGCCGGTGCAAAAACTAAACCCCAAACTGTACCGATAAGGAGCAAGATAATTGCTGCCGCACTAAACCAGGGCAGTAATGCACCGGTAAACTCATAAAACCATTTAGGTGAAGCTAATTGATAGAACCACCTTGGCATTTTTATGTTCATTTGATAAAACCCTTAAACTACGTTCCTGACTATAAAACTGTCATAAAGCACCTAACTACGCACACTAATTTTTAGTGCCGCAGCGACAGCAAAAGGCGCGAGCATTAAACTAAGTACTAATATGGCCCCTAATAAGGCTAGATACCCTTGTATTGGTAAGCCCATAGCACCCGCATGAACTGTTCCTGCACCAAAAATTAACACAGGT
>JAUXBW010000189.1 GCA_030619185.1 Methyloprofundus sp. | reverse complement strand
TGCCTGCGAGCAAATTATGCAACGCTTAAAGCAACTGGCGGCAGAAATTCTAGTGGCTGATCCTGAGTGTATCAGTTTCAGAAATGAGCGCGTTTATATAGCCGGAAAAGCCAGCAATCTGGATTGGCAAACACTTATTTCACAGGCGTATATGGCGCGTTGTGGCTTATCTGCACAGGCGCATTATGCCACGCCACACTTGAATTTTGACCTGCAAACTGAAAAGGGTAAGCCGTTTGCGTATCATGTCTATGGCTGCGCTGCTATTGAAGTGACGGTTGACTGTTTGCGCGGGCGTTACCAGCTTGACAGTGTAGATATTATTCATGATATAGGTCAGAGTCTGGCACCAGAAATAGACCGGGGGCAGATAGAAGGCGCGGTTGTACAAGGCCTAGGCTGGATGACTATGGAAGAGATACGCTATGATGACTCTGGAGCTTTGCTAAGCGATAATCTTACCCGTTATAAAATCCCTGATATTTATGATGCGCCCCAGATAGAGATACATTTTTTAAACAAGGCGACTAACCCGGCCGGGATTTTTAATTCAAAAGCCGTGGGTGAGCCGCCTTTTATGTACGGCATAGGCGTTTATTTTGCTTTGATGAAAGCGATACAGAGTTTTAACCCCACATATACGCCCGTTTTTTCAGCACCGATGACAGCTGAGAAAGTGTTATTAGCCTTATATAGTAAAACCTGATGATGCGAATCAGCTGGCATAATGTCGTGACTGGGGCGATTCTATTTGCAGCAGGGGATAGTATCGGTACCTTTATCAGCGGGGATTTTTTATATCAGCGTATGCTGGGGATGATGATTTTAGGCGGGAGTTTATATGCCTGGGAAATTCCTTCTTATTTTGCGCATTTACAACGCCGCTTTAAGAAGCAAGGTTATCCGAATGCGTTCAAGCGAACCATAGCGGCCGGGTTGTTTTTTAATCCCTTATGGATTGCCAGGCACCTGTTGTTTATCAAACTCTTTGCCGGACAATGGCAGACGATCTCGCCAGACATACTAATTATTGCAACGGAGTCGTTTGTTTTCTGTTTTCCGTTTTCTTTACTGGCTAATTATTTAATTCAAAATGTCATTTCTTTTCGCTGGCGCTTTCTGGTTAGCTCTATTTATTCCGCATTAACGGTGATTTACTTTGCCTTAAGCGAGGTGATCTTTGCAACAAACTGAATTCTGGACACACTGCATTCACAGCCTAAAAATCAAGCAAGCCTTAGCTTTATTGCTGGTGGTCGATAGTCACGGTAGTTCACCGGGCAAAGCAGGGGCTAAAATGGCGATTGCAGCGGATGGGACACGATTTGGTACCATAGGTGGCGGGCAAGTTGAGTATGATTTATCAGCACAAGTGCATGCTTTAATACAACAGCCAGAGAGTTGTTCGCGCTTGTTCTGTGTTCAGCATAATGGTTCTGGGCAAGTGTGTGGTGGTTCTCAAGCAGTGTTGTATTATCCTTGTACGCTAGCTGATTTAGCCGTATTACAAGACATTCAGGAGGCTTATGTACAAAAGCAAGCTCGGCAATTAGTTCTAAGTCCCCAGGGTATGATAGTAAAAACGTTGACAGCAGAAGTGCCTCAATTTTATTTTAGCGATACGGCTGATGTCGGCTGGGTATATCAGGAGCGAATAGGTAGAGTAAAAACAGCCTATATTATTGGGGGCGGACATGTAGGTTTGGCTTTATCCCAAATCTTATCTTTACTGGACTTTGATATTATTGTTATTGATGAGCGTTCCGGGCTTAAAATCCTGCAGGACAATGCATATGCCAGGCAAAAAATTATTGCTTCTTATGCTGATATTAATCACTATGTCGGTGCGGGAGTAGAGGCCTATGTTTTTATTATGACGCATAGTCATCAGACAGATCAGCAAGTATTGGTCGAGTTATTTAATAAACCGTTTGCTTATTTAGGTATATTAGGTAGCAAGCGGAAAATTAAAGTATTACAGCGTAATTTAGCTGCTACGATTAACAGGGAAGATTGGTTATCTATTCATGCACCTATAGGCCTAGCAATTAATAGTCAAACACCGATGGAAATAGCAATGAGTATAAGCGCAGAAGTAATTAACGTAATTAACAAAAAGAGAGAGACATCATGAAATGGCGTAACCGAAGAGTGAGTAATAATGTTGAAGATAGAAGAGCGGCTGGAGGGGCTAGAGCCACAAAAAAACTGGGGGGTATCAGTGTGCTTCTTATTACTCTGGGAGCCATGTATTTTGGTGTGGATCCCAAAATTATTTTTGGATTACTGGATAACACCGGAGTCGGACAAAGTACCAGCACGCAACAGTCATCTTATCGCCCTTCTGCAGAGCAACAGCAACTCGCTGAGTTTACCGGGGTTGTGTTAGCAGATACCGAAGATACCTGGAATGCTGTATTTCAACAGCAGGGAATCACTTATCAAGAGCCTAAACTGGTTTTATTCACGGATAGAGTCAAGTCAGCGTGTGGTCATGCTGAAGCGGCAATGGGCCCTTTTTATTGTCCGGGAGATCATAAAGTCTATATTGATCTGGGTTTCTACCAGCAACTTAAAAATCAGCATAATGCACCGGGCGATTTTGCCCAGGCTTATGTTATTGCTCATGAGGTAGGGCATCATGTGCAGACTTTACTGGGCATTTCCCAGGAAGTGACGAAAGCTCAACAGGGGCTTAGTAAAGCACAGGCAAATCAATTATCGATCAAATTAGAACTACAGGCTGATTGCTTTGCAGGGCTTTGGGCGCACCATACACAAAAAGCTAAGCATATTCTTGAACAAGGCGATGTAGAAGAGGCGTTAAATGCAGCCAGTCAAATAGGTGATGATCGTTTGCAAAAGCAAGCCAGAGGCTACGCAACCCCCGAGTCCTTTACTCATGGCACTTCGCAACAACGTGTTAAATGGTTTAAACAGGGCTTTTCTGATGGGTCAATACAGGGCTGTAATACTTTTCAAGGTTATTAGTTTAAGAGAGATGGAGAAAAAATAATTATCCAAAATAAGCATCTTTCATTGACCACCTGCCATTCGACAGCATCGTGATAATTTGGTAGGCAGAAAAGCTTGCCCTCCCTTGTGTAAAAAATTATTGTAAAATTGGATGATTTATTTTTGCCACTTCCCTAACATAGGACAGGATGTGCTGACGATAGGAAGCGCATCAATCACTGAAAGGTGCGCTTCGTTCCTCAGTACATCCTCTTTCTTTAACTGAGAAAAAAAAGCCGATTAAATATTATTTAAGGTGGTTTCCGGAATAAATTTACCAAGACTGCACCAAAGTTACCTGTTCTCAAATATACGCCAATTTTCTTTGAAATATAAACCTGAACAACCTGTATTTCAATGGAGTTCTTTTGCTCCAGTGATGCTATTGCTTGCTAATAATTGCCTGGCAGAAACAGAGGCACCTGAACCTGAACAGCACCGAAATATACTGAATCACCTTGAAAAGGGGGTTCAATCAGTTACCAGACCAGTGCTACACGGTGAAGAGTCGACTGAAGGCCTATATTCTGATAACTGGGGGCCTGCCAATTTAAGGTTATCTATACTACGCGGGCTAGAGTTTAGCTGGGAGAATAGCAATTTTTCATTAAAGGTCGGTGGACGTATTTATGTTGATTTAGCCGTTTATATCGAAGATAAAAATGACTTGGGTAGTAATGGCGTGGGTTTACGCACGATTCAGGTGGATATGACTGGCAAGCTGAACAAAAATTGGGCATATCGCTTGAAATGGGGAGGGTTTACCAGTGGTGGGAAAGTAGATAGTTCTGGTGCTTATCTGGATGATGCCTTTATTCGTTATCTTGGTTTTGATAATGTAGTGCTAACCCTTGGACAGCATACTGAACCTTTTAGTCTGGAAGAGCAAACGAGTAGCTTGAATTCTACTTTTATGGAACGAGCTTTGCCTAATGCATTTGCTCCTGGTTCTACTGTCGGGCTTAGTGCTGCATTCGGTGGTGAAAACTGGTTTGCTACAGGTGGATTTTTTACTAAACAGCTTTCTAGTTATAAGGATCAGGGTAGTCAGGGTTACGGTTTTACGGGCTATTTGTCGACTTCTATGTTGAGCAATGACGCTGGAGTCATCCATTTAGGCGGATCATTATCCTACCGATTTGGTAATAAAGATAAAGATGTGTTTTTCAGATATCGCCCTGAATCGGGATTAACCGATGTCCGTTACGTTAATACGGGTAGCATTGCAGGAGCATCTACGATAAGCCGCTTCGGTTTTGATGTTGCCGGTATTTTTGGCCCATGGTCTTTTCAAAGTGAATATATACATACCCGAGTAGGCCGGGAAAGTGGCTATACCAATGTCGATTTTGGCGGCGGGTATGCTTTTGTCAGCTGGTTTGCGACAGGAGAAAGCAGGAAGTACCGTGAAAATGGTGTATTTGG
>JAUXBW010000187.1 GCA_030619185.1 Methyloprofundus sp. | reverse complement strand
GGAAGAGCAAGGACCTGGCGATTATACTGTTGACGAAAAATCTCGACAATTACATTTAACTGAAGCGGGACATATACACATAGAAGAGTTGCTGGTTGAGCATGATTTATTGGCAGAGGGTAGTAGCTTATATGAGCCGGCAAATATAAGATTGATGCATTATTTAAATGCATCCTTACGAGCACATGCACTGTTTAATCGCGATGTAGATTATATTGTGCAAAACAATGAAGTCATTATTGTTGATGAGTTTACCGGGCGCATCATGCCAGGTAGGCGCTGGTCGGAGGGCCTGCACCAGGCAATGGAAGCGAAGGAAGGTACTAAAATTCAGGATGAAAATCAGACCTTGGCTTCTATTACTTTTCAAAATTATTTTCGTCTCTATGAGAAGTTATCGGGAATGACCGGTACGGCTGATACGGAATCTTTTGAATTAAATAAAATATATGGCCTGGAAGTCGTCGTTATTCCAACACATAGAGATATGATTAGGGATGATAAGGGTGATCTGATTTTTTTAACCGCACAAGAAAAGTATCATGCGATTACAGAAGATATTAAGGATTGTGTTAAAAGAGGTCAGCCTGTATTGGTAGGTACTACATCGGTTGAAAATTCAGAGCTTATTTCGACTATACTCAATCAGGCAAAAATAAAGCATGAGGTTCTCAATGCAAAACAGCACGAACGCGAAGCGCACATAATTGAACAGGCAGGTATGCCTGGAGCAATAACGATTGCCACTAATATGGCGGGGCGTGGTACGGATATTGTCCTTGGTGGTAATTTAGAGGCGCAAATTCGTGAACTTGGAGAGAGCCCAATAGATGCAGAGATCGGCAGGGTTAAGAATGACTGGCAAGATCGGCATGAGCTTGTAAAAGAAAGTGGTGGCCTGCATGTCATTGGTTCAGAGCGGCACGAGTCACGCAGAATTGATAATCAGCTACGTGGACGCTCTGGCCGACAGGGTGACTCGGGTTCTACACGGTTTTACCTGTCATTGGAAGATGACCTGATGCGTATCTTTGCTTCTGATAGGGTCGCGGGTTTAATGAAAAAGCTCGGCATGGAAGAAGGTGAGGCAATTGAGCATCCCTGGGTAACACGATCAATTGAAAATGCGCAGAAGAAGGTTGAAGGAAGAAACTTTGATATGCGTAAAGAAATCCTTGCTTATGATGACGTGGCTAACGACCAACGTAAAGTTGTCTACAAGCAACGCGACGAGTTAATGGAATCAGAGGATATTAGCGATATTATTCAAGCGATACGAGAAGATGTCGTTAATGATGTGATTACTAAATATATTCCACCTAAAACCATGGAAGAGCAATGGGATATTGCTGGATTAGAGGCGCATATACAAGATGAGTTTGAATTAAAAATTCCTGTTACAAAAATGCTAGAGGACGATACTAGCTTGCATGAGGAGTCTTTGCGCACCGCGATTATTGCTGTGATTGCTGAAGACTATGCCGCGAAAGAAGAACAAATGACGGCTGATGTAATGCGGCATTTTGAAAAGTCTGTGATGCTTCAGGTGCTGGATAATAGCTGGAAAGAGCATTTAGCGGCGATGGATAGTTTACGTCAGGGAATACATTTTAGAGGCTATGCGCAAAAAGACCCAAAGCAGGAATTTAAGCGCGAAGCATTTGATATGTTTGCTGCCTTACTAGATCAGGTTAAGTATGAAGTTATCAGTATTCTGGCCAAAGTAAAAGTAAGCATACAAGAGGATGTGGAAGCCATAGATGAACAACGTCAGGCTCCTCAGGAAATGCACTTTGAACATGCCGAGGCTAGTGCGTTAGCGGAGCCAGAACCAGAAGCCCGTCAGGAAAACAACAAGGCGGATGAGCTTGAAACTCCTTTTGTTAGAGAGGATAGAAAGGTTGGCCGTAATGAACCCTGCCCTTGTGGCTCAGGTAAGAAATATAAACAGTGTCACGGTAAACTGTAAAGCACTGAAGTTTGTGTACGGAATATCGAGACAAAGTAATTGCGAAATCGCTTTCGTAATTTAACTGAGTCTGCCTGAATTCAAATAGTTTGTTGAGTTGTTTAATGTAACCCCTAGAGGGCGAACTGCAATAACAGAGGCAACTATTAGTTTTTATTTTGTGCTCAATCCAGAAAA
Source organism: Methyloprofundus sp. (assembly GCA_030619185.1). Classification (GTDB taxonomy): domain Bacteria; phylum Pseudomonadota; class Gammaproteobacteria; order Methylococcales; family Methylomonadaceae; genus Methyloprofundus. The sequence goes on along the minus strand of JAUXBW010000187.1, from coordinate 2,368 downwards.
ATCAATGATTCAATTTAATTATAATTCTTTAACCCGTAAAGGCTATGCCAAATAATATTTTTATAAAAAGTACTCCCTGCTCTGATATAACAGAATTACCTAAATTAGGGCTAAATAAAAAAGATTTCGTTGCTGATTTTAAGCGCTATTATAGTCACCGCTTAGGTCGTGACCAGAATTGTCGGTCACCTCATTATGCTTATGAAGCACTCTCGTTAGCAATTAGTGACCGTTTAGTCGAACGTTGGAAAAATACATACAATACCTATAGAGAGACAGATTGCAAAAAAGCCTATTATTTGTCCATGGAATTTTTAATGGGACGTACTTTAAGTAATGCCATGCTAAATTTAGGCGTTACTGATGAAGTTACCCAGGCAATGTATGGTTTAGGTCTGGATATTGAAGAGTTAATTGATAGCGAGCCTGATGCAGGTCTGGGTAATGGCGGCTTAGGGCGTTTGGCGGCCTGCTTTATTGATAGTTGTGCTACTTTACAGCTTCCCGTAACCGGTTATGGTTTACGTTATGAATACGGTATGTTTACTCAGACAATTGTTAACGGTGAGCAGGTTGAACGTCCGGATCATTGGCTGAAAAATGGAAATGTTTGGGAAATAGAGCGCCCAGAATACACGGTTCGTATTCAGTTTGGCGGGCGTGTTGCGGAATCAGTTGATGAGCATGGAAACACAAGAAAAATTTTAGTGGACACCCATGATATCTTGGCCGTACCTTATGATACGCCGATTCCTGGGTATCAAAACGGAACAGTGAACACACTGCGTTTATGGAAAGCGACAGCGACCGAAGAATTCAAGTTAGATGAATTTAATGCGGGTGATTATGCAGAATCAGTTGCAGCTAAAAATTCAGCTGAGAATATCAGTATGGTGCTGTACCCAAACGATGCTAATGAAAATGGTAAGGCACTACGCTTACAACAGCAGTATTTACTTGCTTCAGCGAGTTTACAGGATATTGTTGCCAACTGGGTAGGCCGACATGGCAATGACTTTACCCATTTTGCAGAAAAAAATTGCTTTCAATTAAATGATACCCACCCTAGCGTTGCGGTTGCAGAGTTAATGCGATTGTTGATCGATAATCATGGCTTAACATGGGCTGAAGCATGGACCATTACGCAAAAAACCATGGCTTATACCAACCATACATTATTACCAGAAGCCTTAGAAAGGTGGTCGGTTGGTTTATTTCAGTCTTTATTGCCCCGTATTATGGAGATAATTTTTGAAATAAATGCTCACTTCCTGTCGGAAGTATCTACACGTTGGCCCGGAGATAATGAACGTTTAGCGCGGATGTCTTTAATTGAAGAAGGACATGGTCATAAGCATGTGAGAATGGCATATCTGGCAATAGTGGGTAGCTTTTCAGTTAACGGCGTAGCGGAATTGCATTCGCAATTATTGCAAGAGGGGTTATTTAAAGATTTCTATGAGTTATGGCCAGAAAAGTTTAATAATAAAACCAACGGAGTGACTCCAAGACGTTGGCTGGCTGCCTGTAATCCAGAGTTAGCAGAGTTTATTACCGAGTCGATTGGTGATAAATGGGTGACAGACTTGTCTGAACTTAAAAAACTGGAAAAATTTCTTAATAACAAGAAGTTTTGCAAAAAGTGGTATGAACTACAACAAGGTGCGAAACAAAAGTTAATTGAGTACAAAAAAACTGAGCATGATATTGACCTGAATGTAAATGCTTTATTTGATGTGCAGGTAAAACGCTTTCATGAATACAAGCGCCAGCTATTAAATGTACTACATGTGATTCATCTGTATGAGCGTATCAAACGTGGAGATACCGCAAACTGGACAGACCGATGTGTATTGATCGGTGGTAAGGCTGCACCTGGTTATTACATGGCAAAGCGTATTATTAAGCTAATTAATAATGTTGCTGAAGTGATTAATAATGATCCGGCTGTGGGTGAAAAGTTAAAGCTGGTCTTTATGCCGAATTACTGTGTTTCAGCAATGGAAAAGATATGCCCGGGAGCTGATTTATCCGAACAAGTTTCTACTGCTGGAAAAGAAGCATCAGGTACCGGAAATATGAAGTTCATGATGAATGGTGCTTTAACGATTGGAACACTGGATGGAGCGAATATTGAAATTCGTGAAGAAGTGGGCGATGAAAATTTCTTTTTATTCGGCTTAGATGAAACTGAAGTTGAAGAGATGCGTCATCACTATGATCCCGTAGGCATTATTAATGCAGACGAAGATCTAAAGCGTGTTATAGACTTACTTGAAAGTGGATATTTTAATCAGTTCGAACCAGGTATTTTTGATGATGTTATCAACTCCATAAAAAGTTCAGATGATATGTGGATGACCATAGC
>JAUXBW010000068.1 GCA_030619185.1 Methyloprofundus sp. | reverse complement strand
TTTGTTTGTGTTCGGTGGTGTCGCAACGGCACATAGCAAGCTAGGTAACTGTTGCGACACCGTCGAAGACGGACAAATAGGCCAACAAGATTGGATGATTATTTATTTCTAGCTCCCTAAGCCTGCTGTTTAAGCCGGGTTGCTGCAAAGCCTGCTAAGCCAAGCATAAGTAAGATCATTGACCATTCTGATAATGTAGGTACTTTAACAGGTTGTCCTGGCTGGATTGGACCATAGGTCACTTCAAGAATAGCTTTTTCATAAACATAATCTTCCCAGACAAACACAGGGTCTCCTATGTTGAAACTGGGGCCATGTACTTGTTTTGCCCAGGCATCAATTGTGCGCCAAACTGGGTTATGGGGTGAGTTGGGTAGGATGCGTGGGGTGTCTTTATAAATGTCAGGATAACGACCCTTAACATCGAGTGTGAAACTGAGGGTTCCTGAGTTTGAGCTATTTAGCATAGACTTTACATCTATCTCATAGCATTTGCTGGTTGCTGGGGGGAGTGCGTTGGGATTCTCTATTCCTGAGTCTGTTGCCATTTTAGCTAATAGGATGCCTCCTGGAGTATTAGGGACACCATCCTGACCTGCAACAAAGGGGTTTGGATAAACTTCAATTTCAGTACTTGGCGTTGTTGCTGATCCGTCTTTTATATCTGCAATAATTGCAGATTCTACAGGGGCATCAAAATTAGGTGGAAAATATGAGGATAGGTCATCTGCCAGGCAAACGCTTAATTTTGCTGAGCTTACATTGTTACTCCAAAGGCCCTGGGGGTAGTCAATCGAAACAGGGAATGGGTAGGTAGCTATATTGGGGTATAAACTGGGGTCAGGAGTTGAAGACCTATTTCCTAATTCAGAAATTAATGTGAGTCCTGGTGGTATCGACTCATAGATTTCAGTGGTAGCTAAGGCATTACTTGAAATTACAAGAGAACCACAGGCGATTAGGAATTTTAAATTAAGCTTATTCATTGTAAGTCCTTTATTAAAGATAGTGAGTATTTTAGCGATACTAATAGAAGTATAGCAGATTAAGCCCTTATTTCACATCAATAATTGCGGTAGTTTGACTCTATGTGAGGGTTAGATGTTAGAGCGCGCTTTTCAACTATCAGTTAAAATCTGGTGGAGAGAAATCCGTATCTGTGCTCACTCAAAGAACGGTCATAATTTAAATAGGCAATATTCTGCAGTAGGCGATGGATGCAAGGTATAATAACAAAAATTTAAACATACAATTATATAGAGATATAAATGGCGAGCTATAGTACAAGTGAGTTCAAAGGTGGATTAAAGCTGATGCTTGATGGAGATCCCTGTTCTATTATCGAGAATGAGATTGTAAAGCCCGGAAAAGGACAGGCATTTAACCGTGTCAAATTTAGGAATCTAAAAACTGGCCGGGTAATTGAGCGCACTTTTAAGTCTGGCGAGTCTCTAGAAGCAGCCGATGTTGTCGAATTAGATATGCAGTACTTGTACAATGATGGTGAATTTTTCCATTTTATGAACCCTGAATCTTTTGATCAGTTTCAAGCGGATGAGTCCGCAGTTGCAGAGGCTAAGTTGTGGCTGAAAGATCAGGCTATGTGCATCTTAACCTTGTGGAATGATGCTCCCATTAGTGTCACTCCTCCTAATTTTGTTGAATTGGAAATAACCGAGACAGATCCAGGATTGAAAGGCGATACATCGGGTGGAGGGGGTAAGCCTGCAACACTTGAAACTGGCGCGGTGGTACGTGTGCCCTTGTTTGTACAAATTGGTGAAATGGTTAAGGTCGATACTCGCACAGGTGAATATGTTTCGCGTGCAAAAACTTAAGGTTTGAACGTTAAGGTTATCAGGCATTGATAAGTAGCTGGGAACCTGCTTGCTCGTTGGAGCTTATTCGTTTACGCGCTGAATTGTTACAGGCCATCAGGTGTTTTTTTTATGCTGAAAATGTACTCGAAGTTGAAACGCCTATACTGTGCCAGGCTATTGGTACTGACCCTTACTTAGACTTTTTTTCTACCTGTCAGCAAGCGGGTGCACAAGAGACTTTATATCTGCAAACATCACCAGAGTTTGCCATGAAACGCCTTTTAGCTGCAGGTACGGGTTCTATCTACCAGATTACCAAGGCATTTAGAAAGGGGGAGTCCGGGCGTTACCATAACCCTGAATTTACTTTGCTAGAATGGTATCGACAGGGTTATGATTTGCAGCAATTAATGGGCGATGTTGAGTTATTACTTAGTCAATTATTGCCTGATGGGTATTTTTCAGAAAAAGCCCAACGAGTTAAGTATGCAGATATTTTTTATCAGTATACGGGGCTTGATGCGTTACAGTTTGATCGTCCCAGGTATTCTTTAGTTGCCGGACAGCTAGGATTCTCTGAAGCGATTAGCTTATGTGCTGATGAGCATACGACATGGCTGGATTTTTTGTTTAGTCATGTTGTTCAACAACATCTGGGGCAAGCCGGTTTGTGTATGGTCTATGATTATCCGGCCTGTTTACCTTCACTCGCTCGATTGAAGCTTGATAATCCGCTGGTGGTAGAGCGAGTCGAGGTGTTTATTCGAGGAATTGAGCTAGGCAATGGCTATTATGAATTGCAGGATGTTCAGCAACAAAATAGCCGCTTCGAACAGGAAATTTTGCTAAGACAGAGAAATGGTGCGGAGAAGGTTCGCAAAGATGAGCGATTTTTAGCTGCTTTGCAAAGTGGTTTGCCTGATTGTTCAGGTATAGCCATTGGCTTAGATCGATTATTGATGATTATTAGTCAGGCAGACAGGATAGATGAGGTTTTGGCATTTCCTATTGAAAATGCTTAAGTTACAAGGTTGTTTTTTACGGATTTACTTCGGCTATTAACGAGTACATGAAATTTAAATTTTTCCCCTTTTTATTTTTACTTTTGTTGTCAATTTCTTCTGTCGTACATAGTGAAGAACAGGGCTTTATCGTACAAGATATACAGGTAACAGGTTTACAACGGATATCCGTAGGAACTGTTTTTAATTATTTGCCGGTCAATATAGGTGAAAAGTTACTCAATAAAAATATAGCACCTGCTATTCGAGCTTTATTTAAAACAGGTTTTTTTCAGAATATTTCCATGAGCCGTGAAGGTGATGTGTTGTTGATTGATGTGCTGGAGCGTCCGTCAATTGCAGAAATCGAGATAGAGGGAAATGATGAGTTAAGTACGGAAGATCTGTTAACCGCTCTGACCAGCATAGGCTTATCAAAGGGGAAAGTGTTTAATCAGCAAATTCTGGATAAAGTTGAACAGGAGTTAATGCGCCAATACTTTAGTCAGGGTAAATACAGTATAAAAATTGATACCACTGTATTACCACTAGAAAGAAACAGGGTGAGTCTTAGTATTAATCTTTCTGAGGGTGCTGTTGCAAAAATAAAGTCGGTTAATATTATTGGTAATAAGGTTTTTGCCGAAAAGGACTTAATAAAACAGTTTGAGTTAAGTACCACGGGCTGGCTATCTTTCTATACCAAAGATGATCAATATTCCAAACAGAAATTATCGGCTGATTTAGAGCGTTTGCGCTCCTATTACCTGGATCGTGGTTATATTAATTTTGTCATTAAATCTACCCAGGTTTCGATAACACCCGATAAAAAAGACATCTATCTTGTTGTTAATATACATGAAGGTGATTTATTTACTTTAGGTAGCGTTAAGCTCAGTGGTGACTTTGTTGTTGATCCTGAGGAATTGATTGCTCTGCTTCAGTTGGGGCCCACTGAGGTTTTTTCACGAAAAAGAGCGACACTCTCCTCTAAAGCAATTTCAGATCGACTCGGTGAAGAAGGCTTTGCCTTTGCCAATGTGAATATGGTGCCTGATATTCATAATGATACCAAAATAGTCGATATGACTTTTTTCATCGACCCTGCAAATCGGGCCTATGTCAGACGTATTTCTATGCAAGGCAATGTAAAAACACGCGATGCGGTGTTACGCAGAGAAATGCGTCAAATGGAAGGTGCCTGGGCATCCTCAGTAAAAATAGAACGCTCCAAAGCGCGTTTAAATCGCCTGGGGTATTTTGAGAATGTCAGTATAGAAACGCCTAAAGTTCCCGGAACCCGTGATCAGCTAGACTTGAATTTTTCTGTGACTGAAAAATCTTCGGGTAATTTGATGGCGGGTATTGGTTACTCTCAAACACAGGGTATTATTTATAATGCCAGTGTTACTCAGGATAATATCTTTGGCTCGGGTAAAAGAGTGAGCGTTAACTTTAATAAAAGTGACGTTTCTACACTGTATAGCCTGGGTTTTACAAATCCATACTTTACACGCGATGGAGTCAGTCTGGGATATAACTTCCTGTATAAGAAAACAGATGCTCAGGCTGCGAATATTTCAAACTATTTAACTGATGTTATCAGTGGGGGCTTTAATTTCGGTTTTCCAATCAATGAGAACCAGCGCTTTAGTCTCGGTTTCGATATTAAACATACCACCATAAAACAAGGGCAGTTTGCCCCGCCTGAATTGCCTGTCTGGATTGATGAAAATGGGGATAAATTTTTAAACCTTCCTTTTTCTGTTGGCTGGGTGCGTGACACGCTGGATAAAGCAATTTTTCCAACCGAAGGTAGTCAGCAAAGGGTCTCTGGATTAATTTCTATTCCGGGTAGTGATTTAACCTACTATAAAGTAAGCGCAAAAGATCAGCACTATTTTAGTCTTGCAAAAGACCTGGTGTTAAAGGTTATGGGCTCGGCTGCTTATGGCGGGGGGTATGGTGATACCGAGAGTTTACCGTTTTTTGAAAATTATTTTGCCGGTGGTGTGAATTCAGTTCGGGGTTGGCGTGATAATACCCTGGGGCCTCGTGATCATTGTAATGGAACTTGCCTGGATGGTAATGAGCCACGGCCTTATGGGGGTAATCTAAAAATAATTGGTAATACCGAGCTTATTTTTCCTATCCCTTTTATGGCGGAAGTAGAGTCTGTGCGCTTAATGGCCTTTTTTGATATCGGTACCGTGACGGGGAATTATATCCAATATAATTCAAATGATTCTAACTGCCCTCCGGGTCAAACGCCTGATGATTCGTCGTGTTATTCTAATGTAAATGCAGGACTTTCATTTAATGATTTTAGGTATTCAACAGGAATAGCGGCTAAGTGGCTATCACCCTTTGGTGCTTTGCAGATCAGTTATGCAATACCGTTAAATAAACAGGATCATGATGAGATACAAGCATTCCAGTTTAGCTTTGGCTCACAGTTTTAATTTTTTTCTCTTTCTTATAAATAATCGTCCGATATTGCGCAGGATTTTTGTTTGTCTTCAAGGCGTAGAAATAAGCGCATAGCTAGCTAGAAAATACACTTATGAAAACAGTTTTAATTACCGGAGCCAATCGAGGCTTAGGCCTAGAGTTTACCCGACAATATGCAGACGCAGGATGGCAAGTGATTGCTTGCTGCCGTCAGCCTCAAGAAGCACAGGCTTTAAATCAGCTAGCGACAGATCATAAGCTTATCCGTGTTATGTCATTAGATGTGACTGATCATCCGCAAATAAAGAGCTTATCTGCAGAATTACGCAATACCGTAATTGATGTATTGATAGCAAATGCCGCCGTCTATGGCGACCGTTCCAGCTTTGGGGGAATAGATTATCAGGCCTGGCGTAATACCATGGAGACTAATGTGTTCAGTGCCCTAAAACTGGCGGAGTCCTTTGCCCGGCATTTAGCCTTGAGTGAGCAGGGGATTTTTGTTGCTATTAGCAGTTTAATGGGCAGTATGGCGGATAATGGCAGTGGTGGTAGCTATTTATACCGATCTAGTAAGGCGGCATTAAACGCAGTGATGAAAAGTCTATCCTATGATTTTGCAAGACAGGGAACAGGCGTGATCATCTTTCATCCCGGGTGGGTTAGAACAGATATGGGGGGTCCAAACGGTTTGATTGACGCAGACGAAAGTATCGCAGGAATGCGCCAGTGTATAGAGCAATTTGAACTAGCGCAAACAGCTTGTTTTATCAAATATGATGGTACGCCCATGCCCTGGTAGCTGATAAATGAGTAATCGGTCGATCACTTTTTTCCCAATAGCGGCATTACTATTGTGTTTAATAGCCTATTACAACCCCGGCATATTTGCCCATGCCAAAGGAGCTATCATTCCTTTGCTGGCTTTAGTGATGTTCTTTATGGGCATGACATTAAGCTGGCATAATCTTTCCGGCTCAGCTATAGCAATATATTGGCGACAGAAAAAATAAAAGCCCCACGATCTAAGAACGTGGTTTTGACTACACCCTGGGCGGATGTTTTTAGTGCTGTTGATATTCAAAAACTTGAGTGGAGTACAATAGCTTCAGCTATTGCTTTTTCGGAAAAAACTAAAGCTTTTTTACTCCTAATTGGGTTCACCATCCACGAAACTAATACAGTGCTGCACTCGTTTGGAATGGAAACTGATGAACCCTTTCAGTTAGGATAAAAACACTACCGATATTTTATCTCTACAACCTCACACCTTGACTAGCCAGTGTTACGCAATCCCGCCGCAATGGCATTAATGCTGTTAAGAAGTTCAGGCAACCAGCGCGCTTTTTCTTCTGCGGAAGCTTGTTCAGACTTGTAGCGTCTTAGCAGAGCAATTTGTATATTATTCAAAGGCACAAGATAGGGATTTCGACGGCTGAGTGAAAGTGCAATGCTGGGTGTGTCTGCCATTAAGCTTTGGTTGCCACTGACTTCAAGGATGCGTTGTTCAGAACGTAGGTATTCATCAGCAATTAGGGTATAAACCGTTTGTGCAACTTCGCGATCCTGCCCGAGTAAACTATACTGTGCACCGATTTCTAAGTCTGTTTTGAATAATGCCATCTGAATATTGCTAATCAATGCTCTAAAGAACGGCCAGTTTTTATACATCTCTTTCAGTTGCGCATCACCGTGCTGTTTAGTCCAGTTATCCAAAGCATAACCCGTTCCTTGCCAGGCCGGGAAGGTTAGCCGTGCTTGAGCCCAGCCAAAGATCCATGGAATGGCGCGGATAGATGATTTAGATAAATTCCCTTTTTTACGGTGTGACGGGCGAGAACCAATATTCAATAATCCAATTTCGGTCACCGGCGTTGCTTCGTAGAAGAAGTCAAAGAACCCTGCAGTATCGTCAGTTAGTTTTCTAAAACAGGCTTCGCCATCTTTGGCCAGTTTTTGCATGATCTCCAGATGTGCTGGATTATCCTTTTCCTGACTTTGTACAATCCCTTTACTGGCTTTCATCAGGCCAGTGACCCCCAGTGAAAGTTCGTACATTGCCGTTTCAGTATTACTGTATTTGTAGGACAGCACTTCACCCTGTTCGGTGAATTTAATAGAACCGCGCACTGTCCCCGTGGGTTGTGACAGGATGGCAAAATGCGTTGGCCCGCCACCACGGCCCACGGTTCCACCACGCCCGTGGAATAGACGGCAATCGACACCATGTTTATCGGCTAGCGCCATGATTTTCTGCTGTGCCAGATAGAGTCCCCAGGCAGAGGATAAGTTACCTCCATCTTTGGCTGAATCAGAGTAGCCGAGCATGATTTCTTGCTGGTTACCAGACGCTTCAAGCAGAGCCTTGTAGGTGTCGTTTTCAAATAATGCCTGTGTCACGGGCACAATGTGTTCTAAATCAACGATGGTTTCAAATAGCGGTGCAATTTGAATATCGCAATAAGGTTTACCCGCGTTATAACCGGCCAAGCCTACCTGATGCGCTAGAAAAAGCACTTCCATAATGTGGCTAGCTTCATGGGTCATGGAAATAACGTAGTTATTAAAGGCCTTTGCACTGATCTCTTTACGCATTTCACGAACAACATTAAACACTGCCAGAACTTCTTTGGTCATGTCATCAAGCGCAAGGTGCTGGATGTCGATAATGGTTGCAGATGCTACATGCTGGGCAAGAATAGCCAGTTTTTCTTTTTCGCTCAGAGTTTTGTAAGCGACACCTAGATGCGAGAACAGGTCGGCGACCGCTTCGGTATGTACTGTCGATTCCTGACGAATATCTAAACGCATCAAGTAGAAGCCGAAGGTCTTGACCAGGCGAATCAAATCCTGTAATTCTGCATTTGCTACATTCTCATCGCCATGACTGCATAGGGAGTGGTGAATACATTCCAGGTCTTCCAGGAAGTCCGACTCACCGAAATAGGCAAAGGGACTTTTATCAATGGGCTGGTCATTAATACGTGCTTCAAGATAGTCGATATTCTGCTGCAGTTTACCGTGCATCAAGGCTAACAAGCGGCGGTATGGCTCATCCTGATATCGCTCGGGGCGTAGTTTGAAAACAGCGGTAATTAAATCATTATCTGCATTAGCTGAGCGATCAATCACGTCTGGTGAAACAGGACTAATAAAGCACGAGTGCGTGAGTTTGGAACCCAGGTCAAGTACCCGTTTCTGATATTCATAGAGTACCGCCCGGGATTGTAAGAGTAGGGCCTGAACGCTTGTGTTATGCGTTACAAATGGATTACCGTCTCTATCCCCACCAATCCATGAACCAAAGGTCAGGAAGTTTGGCGTTGCAATGTTATCGTCGGGGTAGTGTTTAGCCAGCGCACGTTCCATGTAACGATAAACCTCTGGAACGGCATCAAATAAGGACTGACGAAAGTAGTATATGCCGTTACGGATTTCATCTTCAACCGTTGGCTTATGTCGGCGCACTTCATCTGTCTGCCAAAGCACTTGGATTTGCAGCTCAAGCTTTTGGTAAATTGAATCTTTTACATATTTATTATTATAAGTATCCGCTTCATTCAAGGCACCGATGTCGAGGAAGATTCGTCTTAAATTATCCATCACTGCACGCCGCTTTGATTCAGTTGGGTGAGCAGTGAACACAGGAATATAGTGCAATTTGTTTAATAGCGCCTGTACCTGTTCGGCATCCAGGCCTTGTGCTTTAAACTCACCTATGGTGTTTAGCACAGACCCTGTCCAGAACGGCCCATCCAACTTAAGCTGGCTTTGTCTTTCGTGATACTGATGCTCTTCTTCTGCCAGATTGACTAAACTAAAATATAAGTTGAACGCGCGAATAATCGGAGCAAGTTCTTGTGCCGACTGAGATTCGATAAACTCGGTTAGTTCAGTCTGTAATGCTGGGTTTTCTGCTTGCTCAAGTTGCAAGTAGCCCGTACGCAGCTTTTCAACAGCATCATACGCGGGTTTACCAACTTGTGATTTAATGACTTTACCAAGAATATTGCCGAGTAATTTAATACGTGCTCGAAGCTGCTTATCTCGAATTTCGGTATCTGCAGCCATGCTGTTTTTAATGGCGTTTATGGCACGGTCAGCCTCTGTATTAAATTGGTCTTCCTTAACTGCGCTTGATGGCAAAGTCCCGTTTTCTGTATTCATGTGTTTACCTGTATGACCGGCAAGCAAGCCGATGGGTTTGAATTTATAAATAAAAACCACGTCCTATGGGCGTGGGTAGGTTCGTAGGCTCTAGCCTGACGTTGTTTGATGCTGTTATTGATAGAGTAGATTTTATGTGTAATGAGTGCCTGTTTAAAGCAGAATATAATGATAGGAGTAAAAAAGCTTTAGCTTTTTCCGAAACAGCAATAGCTGAAGCTATTGTACTCC
>JAUXBW010000186.1 GCA_030619185.1 Methyloprofundus sp. | reverse complement strand
CTTCTTTTGAAATACGCGCAATCAGGTTTTTACCCCCGCGTGGCACTATTACATCGACATAATCAGACAAAGTAATTAATTCACCCACCGCTGCTCTGTCAGTCGTTTCCACAACCTGCACACACTCTACCGGTAAACCCACAGCAGATAAACCTTGTGCTATACATAGCGCAATCGCTTTATTAGAATGAATTGACTCTGAACCGCCACGCAAAATACAGGCATTGCCAGATTTTAAACATAAAGCTGCCGCATCGACAGTCACATTGGGCCGCGATTCATAAATAATACCAATAACACCCAATGGCACTCGCATTTGTCCTACCTGAATACCACTAGGACGATAATCTAAGTTGGATATAGCTCCAACGGGATCAGCTAATGCAGCGACCTGTGTTAAACCTTCAATCATTGCCTTTATTCTAGCAGGGGTTAATTCCAGTCTATCCAGAAGAGCCGCATCTAAGCCCTTATCCTTTCCTGCTTGCAAATCTCTAGCATTTTCTGCTACCAGAAAATCTGCCTGACTGGCTAGTTGTTCAGCAATCGCCAGTAATGCAGCATTTTTCTTACCCGAATCTGCCCGACTAAGTTCTCGCCCTGCTACTTTTGCTTGCTGTCCAAGGCTGATCATATATTCTTGAATATTCATTTTTTATTCTGTGTAATATTGCATTTGCCGAAAGCTGGCACCTTGCGTGTATTATATTCTGTATTGGCAATAATTGGATAGTGAGTATTTTCGTGTAGAGCGGAATTCAGTCCGCATCTCTGCTCCCCGTAACGAACTAAGGCAACTCTACAAACTCCCGCTACGCCAAAGCAAACCCTAAGTTCAATACAAAGCCATCTCAGAATCGCATGAGCGTGCCCAGGCATCAATGCCGCCAGTTAAATTAAATATCTGGCTAAAGCCTTGCTGATCCAGATAATAGGCAACATTCTCGCTACGCATACCATGATGGCAAATCACCACTATAACTTGATCCTTATCCAGTTCCTCCAGCCGATCAGCTACCTGATTCATAGGCATGAGTAGGCTGTTACCTAAACGGGCTATCTGATACTCAAAAGGCTCGCGAACATCGAGTAAAAAATAAGCTTGTGGATTTTCCAGTAACTGGTGCTGTAAATAAATGGGGGATATTTGTTGTATTGCCATGTTTCAGTTTGTCTTAGTTATTTTGTATGAAACGCTCTAGCCGTTGCATTGCTTCGGTGATATTTTCCATAGTGCCCGTATAGGCAAAGCGCAGGTATTTTTTATTATCGTTATAGCCAAAATCTTTACCTGGCGTGACCGCTAAGCCTTCAATCTCCAGTAAGTGCTGTGCAAATTGCTGGCTATTATCGGTAAATTTACTGCAGTCTGCATAGATATAAAATGCACCTGCTGGTTTGACAGGGATATTAAACCCTAAGCGTAATAACTGCGTATACAAAAAATCTCTTTTCAGTGCAAAGTCCTGTCGCCTTAGTTCTAACTCTTGTAAGGTTTCTGCTTCAAAAGCCGCTAATGCGGCATATTGTGAATGACTAGAAGTCGAAATAAAAATATTTTGTGCTAATTTTTCAATCGCCTGAGTATACACTTCAGGCACAATCAGCCAACCTGCCCGCCAGCCCGTCATACCAAAATACTTGGAAAAACTATTGATAACAAATACCTGATCACTAAATTCCAGGGCACTGACTACACCATCCTCATAAACCAGGCCATGATAAATTTCATCAGAATACAATACGCCTTGCTTTTCATGTACAAAATGAATGCACTCTTTTAATTCTGCTGCTTGAATAATCGTTCCCGTAGGATTAGAAGGCGAAGCAATCAGTGTTGCACGAGTCTGCGCTTGCCAATGCTGCTGCAATAAATCAGCAGATAATTGATACGCAGTATTTGCATAAACCGGCACATGTTTCACTTTAGCATCAAACAGCCTTATAAAGTTTTGATTGCAAGGATAGCAAGGATCAGATAATAAAACCTCATCACCGGGATTTAAACTAACACCTAAGGCAAGCAGAAAGGCTCCCGAAGCACCGGGGGTAATAAAAATACGCTCTATCGGCACTTTAACCTGATAACGCTGCCAATAAAAATCAGCGATTTTCTGCCTTAATTCGGGTAAACCCGCAGCCGGAGTGTATTTTACCTGCCCCGATTTGATATATGCAATGCCGGCATCAATGATCGGTTTAGGTGTCGCAAAATCAGGTTCCCCTATTTCCATATGCACTATATCTCGCCCTTGTGCTTCTAGCTGTTTAGCACGCGCTAATAACTCCATTACATAAAAAGGCGTAATCGCCTCCATCCTGCTAGCTATCTGCATATCACACCTTTTTTTAAAAAAACCATATAATAAATAATAACAATTTTCCTTGCTTAATTCTTGATATCCTGATAAAAATGCGCAGTTTTTTAATAAATCTGGAGTTAGTGGATGACTAGCAGCACGATAGCTGAAAGTACGCCTTTCAATTTTACGCCTTATCAAGAAAGTAAAGGTGAAGAATACATGAACGAAGCGCAAAAAAAGCATTTTAGTGAGATTTTAAGCAATTGGAAAAATGAATTGATGCATGAAGTAGATCGCACCGTAGACCATATGCGAGATGATGCAGCCAATTACCCTGACCCGAATGATCGCGCGTCACAAGAATCAGAATTCAGTCTGGAATTAAGGACACGGGATAGAGAAAGAAAACTGCTTAAAAAAATAAGTGATGCTCTTGAAATGATTGATGCAGATGATTATGGCTATTGTGATTCATGCGGTATAGAAATTGGTGTACGTCGCTTAGAAGCAAGACCTACTGCTGGTCAGTGTATAGACTGTAAGACACTAGACGAAATCCGCGAAAAACAAATGGGGTAAATCATAGATTTAGACAGAGTAAAGCTAAGGCAACTCACAATACACACCTACGCAACCCTTGCTTAAGGGGAAAAGCATAGAATGGACTGAGGAACGAGGCGCATCTTTTGGTGATTGATGCGCTTCCTATCGTCAGCACATCCTGTTAATTCTCGTTCCTTACATTGGATAATTAATTATTTCAATTTCTCTACTTCCCCCTAAAACTTAGCTGTGCACAGTCAAAACCTTCTCATAGAACAAGATCAGCAACATGTATGGCACCCATACAGTGCCATACAGTCTGACCTTCCCATCTATCCGGTCAAATCCGCGCAAGGCGTGCACATCACGCTGATGGACGGTCGTGTTTTAATAGATGGTATGTCCTCATGGTGGAGTGCCATTCATGGTTATAATCACCCGGTATTAAACCAGGCGGTGACAAGTCAATTACAAGATATGGCGCATATTATGTTCGGTGGCTTAACCCACCAGCCTGCGATTGACTTAGCCTTAGAATTAGTGAAAATTACGCCAGAACCGCTGCAAACCGTTTTCTTTGCTGATTCTGGTTCCGTATCGGTAGAAGTGGCTATGAAAATGGCGATTCAATACTGGCACGCCAAAAACCAGCCGGATAAAAAGAAATTACTCACAATACGCTATGGTTATCACGGCGATACCTTCGGTGCGATGTCCGTTAGCGACCCAGATAATGGGATGCACAGTTTATTTAACAACACCCTTATCCAGCAGCTTTTTGCTGATGCACCCAACTGTACTTTTCAGGAACCCTGTACAACAGCAGATATTGCACCGCTAGAAAGTCAACTTAAAGACATGCATGTACATATAGCCGCAGTTATTCTTGAGCCGATTGTTCAAGGTGCCGGAGGTATGCGCTTTTATTCCCCCGAGTACTTGCAAAAGGTACGGCACTTATGTGATCAATATAATGTATTATTGATTTTAGATGAAATTGCCACCGGTTTTGGCCGTACAGGCAGACTGTTTGCCTGTGAGCATGCAGAAATAGCTCCAGATATACTTTGCCTAGGTAAAGCGTTAACGGGCGGCTATATGACGCTAGCGGCTACTTTAGCAACACGAGACATTGCGGATACGATTCGCCTGGGAGAGCCGGGACTGTTTATGCACGGCCCTACTTTTATGGCTAATCCACTTGCCTGTGCGACAGCATTAGCCAGTTTAAAGCTATTACTGAACTCTCCCTGGCAGTCAACAGTGGCTAATATAGAGCAGGCTTTACGGAAAGGTCTGCAAGTTTGTCAGCAATACCCACATGTCAAAGAGGTACGTGTCCTGGGGGCCATAGGAGTGATTGAACTCTATGAAGCGGTAAATTTAAAAACCTTACAACCTAAATTTGTTGCAGCGGGAGTCTGGGTGCGTCCCTTTAATAAGCTGATTTATCTGATGCCACCTTTTATTATCTCTGCTGAAGACCTTAATAGCTTGATCGGTGCCGTGGTAAAAGTTGTTGCTGATATGAATCCCTAATAGAAAAAATCAACATTGCAAAAAAAGCCTGGAGATATCATTATGTCTATCTCAAAATAGGCAAAAGCAGACTGTCATATGTTTGACAATATACTGTTACCACGTTCTACAACCCAATATAAACTAATCAAAATACAAACACTGGCAACAAGGTAGCGG
>JAUXBW010000134.1 GCA_030619185.1 Methyloprofundus sp. | reverse complement strand
CTATAGCGCAAGGATTCAATGGACTTTACCCGAACAAGTGCGATAAAGGCCAGTATGATGAGCAGGCTGTCTAATCCATGAGCCTTTGCTGAGTTTAAAAAAGTTTTTAATAGCCCAGTGGCTAATAAAGCGGGCAATGCGAACAAAATACCGCCTTTAGGAACATCTTGCAGGGCTTGAAAATCAGGGGCAACTGGTTCCTCCAATTGGCCAATACTGGCAGCCAGGCGAGCATCGATATTTTGAGCTCCCATCCCCATTGGGGCCGCATTATCTTGCCCGCTGCGCTCACTTTTAGTACTGTGTTTTCTTTTTTTTATGTTGTGCAAGCGACCCGCACGAATTGCTTTGCTGAAGGTGTCTCGTTTTATGCCTAACTGATCAGCCACATCACAGGGCTCTTGCCCTTCGTTTAAGTATTGCTGGGCTTTAGCAAGACATCCTCTGTCAAAACAGCCGCTCCACGTGTCTTTTTCTCGGCATAAAAGCCTTGCACACCCTTTTCTTGATAGAGCTTAACGGCACGTTTAACACTGATGGGGGTGACACCAAAAGTACGGACGATATCCATTTGTTTGACATAGCCGTTGGTATAGAATTGTGCGGTAATCATTTTGAACGATGCATCGTCATTCTCGTCGTGAGTAAAAACGGGCAAAGTACCATAGAAATAGGATACACGGCCCTCTCGCTTTTCAAAGGCTAAATCATGGGTTACTTCTGTTGAACCCTCAGGAAACATTGGAAGTTGACGCTACGCCATTATTTTTTCCCGGCATGGGTGAACTGACTTTGTCCACGGATAATGTAAAAAAGGTATCATTACAGAATCTGGAGTGCATGAAAAGAATTAACTAACGTTTTAGAGAAAAAGGTTTGTTATTGATTGATTTTAAATATATTTATTTTTTAAGTAGGTGGATTTATCTAAAAATAGAGGTCAGGTGCTCTGAGACTAGACTCCGTCGTGAGCAGTATTGTATAGCAGATTCAAATAGGTCTCATTTTTAGCTGAGCCTTTGCATCCGTTAAAAATTTCTTCCGGTCAATTGCTTCATCCCAGCTCTCCTCAGACTTGGCAAAATCAGCCATTGACGTGCCTGTTAATCTTGTAGTTTTACTGACAATTACACCGGTGGTAATGCTCCCAAGTCTTTGTTCCGGTTTGCATGGGCAGCAAGTAAGTAGCGCACTCCTTATAGTGGCTAAAATGGCACATCATCATAGCTATCAGCAGCTGGGTAGCTTTGCTGAGGCTGGACAACACTACTTTGCTCATTGCGCTTGCCTAGCAGGTCAATAATATTAGCATTCAATTCCAGGCTAGATTTAGTGGTGCCATCATTCGCCTGATATTCTCTCTGGGTTAATTCACCCGAGACAAATACCTGCTGGCCTTTTTTAAGATAATTCTGTAGCTGGCCTTCTGCGCGTTTTCCCCATAAAGCCACTCGAATCCATATTGTTTGTTGTCTATCGCCAAAGCCAATATTATTGGCTACCGTGACATTAAGCACTGTCTGGCCGTTAGGTGTGGTTCTTACTTCGGCATCTCTGCCTACTGTTCCAGTGAAACTGAAAACATTGCTCATAATGTTGTTCCTTGGTTTATGTAATATATAAAACTATGTAGGTCGGGTTAGATTTTAATGCTACTTGCAGTTGCCATTCTATTATCCTAATGTTTCAAGACGGATGCGTGTTACTTGTCCAGTAACAGAGGCTAAATTTTCGATAGCAGCAATCGCTGCATCCATTTCTTTTTCAATGGTTTTCTGAGTGAGCATAATAATAGGGATTCGGGTCTCACCATGCTGCGGTTCTTTTTGTATTAGTGCTTCGATACTAATATTTTGCTTAGCCAGGATATTGGTAATATCTGCCAGTGTTCCCGGCTTGTCTTCAACGGTCAGACGTAAGTAATAGGTGGTTTCTATTGCCTCGCGCGGCAGGATAGGTAAATCAATAATCGCATTTTCCTGAAAGCCCAGATAAGGCACTCTGTTTTCTACATCTAGCGTAAATGCACGAACCACATCAACCACGTCTGCAACAACTGCAGAAGCGGTCGCTTCAGCACCGGCACCCGCACCATAATAAAGGGTAGGGCCCACTGCATCAGCTTGCACCAACACCGCATTCATCACGCCATCAACATTGGCAATTAAGCGGCGTTCAGGTATCAGGGTAGGGTGCACTCTAAGCTCAATACCTTTTGCCGCTTTACGTGCAATGCCTAAATGTTTGATGCGGTAGCCTAACTCGCCTGCATACTCGACATCAGCACGGGTGATTTTAGTAATGCCTTCGGTAAACACCTTTTCAAATTGTAGCGGAATGCCGAATGCAATTGAGGCCAGAATCATTAATTTATGTCCGGCATCAATGCCTTCGACATCAAAGGTCGGATCCGCTTCGGCATAACCCAGTTCTTGAGCCTCTGCGAGTACATCTGCAAAGTCACGGCCTTTATCACGCATTTCGGTCAGGATAAAGTTGCCTGTACCGTTGATAATACCGGCTAGCCATTCAATCTGGTTAGCACTGAGTCCTTCGCGGATAGCTTTAATAATCGGGATACCGCCGGCAACAGCCGCTTCATAAGCCACCATCACATTAGCTTTGCTGGCAGCCGCAAAAATCTCATTGCCGTGCAGAGCGATCAGTGCTTTATTGGCCGTCACAACATGCTTGCCATTGGCTATCGCCTGCAAAACCAGTGCTTTAGCCAGGCTAGTGCCACCGATTAACTCCAGGATAATTTCAATCTCAGGGTCATTGATGATTTCGTAAGGGTCAGTGCTTAGCGTTAACTCAGAGGTGTCACATAGACGCTCTCGGGTAAGGTCTCTTGCTGAAGCGCGGGTAATAATGATTTCTCTTCCAGCACGACGCGAAATTTCTTGTGCATTGCGTTTTAATACATTTACTGTACCGCCACCGACAGTACCTAAACCTAAAACGCCTACTTTTACTGGCTTCAAATCAAACTCCTAAGCTGATATGGATTGTGATAAATTTTTTGTGTATAACAGGCGGGCTAAAGCCGCGCCCTACAGAGTGTTATAGATTAAATCAAACCATCTTTTTTAAACATGGCGCGTATGCCGCGTATGGCCTGACGGGTACGGTGTTCGTTTTCTATTAAGCTAAAACGCACATGGTCATCGCCAAACTGACCAAAACCAATACCCGGTGAAACGGCAACCCTGGCATCGGTAATCATTTTTTTACAAAACTCAATCGAGCCCACTTCTTTATAAGCATCAGGGATAGGTGCCCAGACGAACATGGTTGCCTTGGGTTTTTCTACATTCCAGCCAATTGAGTTCAGGCCGTCACAAAGCACATCGCGGCGCTCTTTATACATGGCACAGATTTCAGCGACGCAATCCTGTGGGCCTTCCAGAGCCGTAATCGCAGCGATTTGAATGGGCGTGAACATGCCGTAATCCAGATAAGATTTAATGCGTGCCAGGGCTGCCACCAGCTCTTTATTACCACACATAAAGCCCACTCGCCAGCCCGGCATATTATAGCTTTTTGATAGCGAAAAGAACTCCACAGCGACTTCTTCCGCGCCAGGTACTTGTAAGATCGACGGTGCTTTATAGCCATCAAAGACGATATCAGCATAGGCAATATCATGCACAACCCAGATTTTATGCTCTCTCGCTACAGCGATGATTTTCTCAAAGAAATCCAGTTCTACGCATTGTGTGGTTGGATTGCCAGGGAAATTCAGAATCAGCATTTTTGGCTTGGGCCAAGACTCGGCAATGGCTTTATGTAATTCCTCGACAAAATCAACGCCGGGCACCATTTTGACATGTCTTAAATCCGCACCTGCGATCACGATGCCATAAGGGTGTATCGGGTAGGCTGGATTAGGAACCATAACCGTGTCACCTGGGCCTAGTGTTGCCAGGGCAAGGTGCGCCAGGCCTTCTTTAGAACCTATGGTGACAATAGATTGTGTTTCGGGGTCTAAATCTACATCAAAGCGGTTTTTGTACCAGTTACAAATAGCGCGTCTAAGTCTTGGCACACCTCGTGAAACCGAATAGCGATGGGTATCAGCACGTTGAGTCGCCTCCACCATTTTGTCGACGATATGCTTTGGAGTCGGCTGGTCTGGATTTCCCATGCCAAAATCAATGATATCTTCGCCCTGGGCTCGTGCTTGTGCTTTTAAATCATTAACAATGTTAAAGACATAAGGCGGCAGGCGACTAATACGGTGAAATTCTTCCATTGGGGGACTCGGGACTCTTAAAAATTTGCTTGTTGCGTGTAAGATTTAGCTCAACCCATTAATTTACTGTTGTTAACCAGACATGTCAAATTAAGCTGCATTGGGACGGAGCCTTTAATCTACATGTATGGTTGAAAACATGAATAAAACCCTGATTCGTAGGGCGTGGCTTTAGCCCGCCAATATTTCAACTAAACTAAAAATGGCGGGCTAAAGCCACGCCCTACGCTTTTTTTTTATGAGCTTACAAAACATCCGAGGCGTGGTCAGCCAGGCGTGATCGTTCGCCACGTTTCAGGGTGATATGCGCACCATGCTGCCATGATTTAAATTTATCTACCACATAGGTCAAACCTGAACTGGTCGCGGTTAAGTAGGGCGTATCAATTTGCGATAAATTTCCTATGCAGATAATTTTTGTCCCAGGACCTGCACGGGTAATTAGGGTCTTAAGCTGCTTTGGGGTCAGGTTTTGCGCTTCATCAATAATCAAATAGCGGTTCAGGAAAGTACGGCCACGCATAAAATTAAGTGATCGAATTTTGATTTTGTTCATCAGAATATTTTTTGTGACATCCTTTTCCCAGTCAGTATCTTCTTCCTGCTTACCCAGTAACTCTAAATTATCAATTAACGCGCCCATCCACGGAGCCATCTTCTCTTCTTCGGTTCCGGGTAGGAAGCCTATATCTTCCCCAACAGGAACTGTTTCACGAGTCATGACGATTTCATGATAGAGCTTATTATCCATGGTTTGTGTCAGTCCGGCAGCCAGAGCTAATAAGGTTTTTCCGGTTCCCGCAGTACCCAGTAAAGTCACAAAGTCAATTTCAGGGTCCATGAGCACATTAAAGGCAAAATTCTGCTCCCGGTTTTTGGCATAAACACCCCAGGCAGAGTGATGCCCTTCGCGGTAATTAATAGCCAATTCCAGAGTGGCTGTTTCATTATCGACTGTACGTACGATGGCTTCAAAATCCGAGTTATCCTCTATATAGAGATACTGGTTGGGATGCCAGTCTGTTACCAGTGGGCCTTCCAGTTTGTAATAGGTGCGACCTTCTTCTATCCAGGACTGCATTTTATTGCCATGCGTGTCCCAGAAATTGGCGGGCAGGGCAGTTGCGCCACTATAGAGTAGGTCAATATCATCCAGTGTCTGGTCGCTGTGGTAGTCTTCGGCTTTTAATTCCAGAGCAGCAGCCTTGATGCGCATATTAATATCTTTAGAGACTAATATGACTTGCGTATCAGGGAACTGTTTAACTAAAGTGAGAACGATACTCAAAATAGAGTTATCAGCCAAACTGCCTGGCATAGAGTCTGGCAAGGACGCTGTCATCTGCTGGGTTTGAAAATACAGGCGGCCATCTAAAGCATTTTCGTTTTGTCCGGAACTTTGTAATTGAGACAGGGGCAGCCCTTCTTTTATATCGTCCTGATTTCTGCCTTTTAATAGGTCATCAATAAAACGGCTCACCTGACGAACATTACGTGCAACTTCAGTCCGGCCTCTTTTGCCATGATCCAGTTCTTCCAGAACAATCATGGGTATAAAAATATTGTGCTCCTGAAAATGGAATAATGCGGTAGGGTCATGCATTAAAACATTAGTATCCAGAACGAATAGCTTTTTAGTTGCACTGATATTCATATTAATCTCCTAATTCAGCTAGTTTTTGTAAAACCTCGTCAATATGAATTTTAACTTTCACTTTGCGCCACTCGTGAATCAGCACGCCTTCAGGATCAATTAAAAAGGTACTGCGCTCTATGCCTAGCACTTTTTTGCCATACATATTTTTCATTTTGATCACATCAAATAGTTTACATAACGCTTCTTCTTTATCGGAGAGTAAGTCAAAAGGGAAGTTCTGTTTGCTTTTAAAGCCTTCGTGTACTCGTACGCTATCCCGAGAAACGCCGAGGATAACGGTATTGAATTGTTCAAACTGGGCTATATTGTCACGAAAATTCTGCCCCTCAGTAATACACCCGGGTGTATTGTCTTTTGGGTAAAAATACAGCAGTACATACTTCCCTTTGTAGTCGGAGAGCTTGATGTCCTGGTCCCCTGTTGCAGGG
>JAUXBW010000014.1 GCA_030619185.1 Methyloprofundus sp. | reverse complement strand
TTATACCGCTGCACCCTATTCTTCCCAGTACTACCCCCTAAACCACCCTGCAAGCCAAACCCCGGCTTTAAACGATGACTGGATAACAGGCTCACGCTCATAGGGCTTAAAAATGTTATTTTCCGGGTTACACCATTGCCACCACAATGCTTTCCTGCCCCACCACTATTCTGGCGAATTGAGAACTCATCTAATAATACCGGATAACGCCACTCTAAAACTTCCGGGTCGGTTATTCTGGAGTTGGTCATATGTGTATGTACCGCATCACAGCCATCAAACTCAGCACTTGCTCCTGCACCTCCACATATCGTTTCATAGTACTGATAGTCCTGATCGCCAAAGGTCATATTATTCATCGTACCCTGTGAACTGGCTAGAATACCCAGGGCACCATATAGACAATCAACAATATATTGTGAAGTCTCAACATTACCTGCAACCACTGCTGCGGGGTAGCCTGGATTTAACAATGAGTTTTCAGGAATAATGATTTTCAGCGGGCGCAAACAGCCCGCATTCAAGGGTATATCATCTTTGACCAAGGTGCGGAATACATATAAGACTGCTGCTTTACAGACGGCGGCTGGTGCATTGAAGTTACTATGCAACTGCGCACTGGTTCCGGTAAAATCAATGCTTGCTGTTCGTTGCTGTCGATTAATGTCAATTGCAACAACAATTTTTGCGCCGTCATCCATGATATTTTCAAAACGGCCATTATTTAATGATTCTAGTATTTTTCGCACCGATTCTGCCGCGTTATTTTGTACATGTTGCATATAACTTAACACCGTTTTCAGAGAGTAATGTGCAACCATAATCCCCAGCTCTTGCCGGCCTTTATTATTAGCCGCTATTTGCGCCTGCAAATCAGCAATATTCTGGTCTATATTACGTGCGGGATTAATGCTCGACGTTAACCACTCACGAACACGCTGTTCTTGAAATTCTCCCTGGATGACAATTTTCATTCCCGCGCTAAGCAAACCTTCATCCTCGATAGTCTGACTATGTGCCGGCATGGATCCAGGGCTTATACCGCCAATATCAGCATGATGCCCTCTTGAAGCGACAAAAAACAGTAATTGCTGGTGTTCAAAAACAGGCGTGACGACCGTAATGTCCGGCAAATGTGTACCACCATGATAAGGTGAATTCAGCAAATACACATCACCGGGTTCAACATTAAGTGAACTATTATTGATTATTGATAGAACACTTTCGCCCATAGATCCTAAATGTACTGGAATATGCGGTGCATTGGCAATAAGCTCACCTTGTGCATTAAATAATGCACAGGAAAAATCCAGACGCTCCTTAATATTGACCGAGTATGCCGTATTTTGCAGCACAAACCCCATCTGTTCAGCAATTGACATAAACAGTTTATTAAAAATCTCTAACATGACCGGATCCACAGAAGTACCGATAGCAACTTGTCGTTGAACTGGATAACGTCGCGTTAAAATCAGGTTTCCTGGCTCACTGACGTGCGCCTGCCAACCCGGCTCAATAATCGTCGTTGCCGTGGGTTCTATAATAATAGCTGCACCTTCAATAAGCTGGCCTAGTGCTAGCTCTGCGCGCTGATAGACTGGCGTTGTATGGTAAGTATTATTGCTAAACATGCGGGTGTGCCTAAGCACTTGGCCGTCTTGCTCTCGCACAGCCCTATTGGATAATAAGAACCCTTCCGGCGATTCGTTTCTTGCGATGACTTCCAGACTCAAAGACTCAATAATTAATGGCTTATCGGTATAGATAAAACCAAATTGCTTTCGGTAAGCCTGTTCAAATGCATTCAACATGGCTGGCTTGTCTGCAAAAGCAACCACTAAAGCCGTATCTGTACCTAGATAACGTAGATGCACAGAAGCAACAAACTCCAGAAAGTTATGCTTGCTGGATTGGGCTTGCATATCCTCTACCCCTTGTTGCTGCAATATTGCAAACAATGCCTCCAGCTGTGCTTCACTTATTTCATCGTAAGCCTGCTCTAAAGCCTTATCTTTTAATATCCTAAAATCTGCAAGCCCCATTCCATAGGCTGATAACACACCCGCAAGGGGATGTATCATCACCCGCAGCATACCTAAACTATCAGCCACTTTACACGCATGCTGCCCTCCAGCCGCACCATAACAACAAAGGGTGTATTCAGTCACGTTATAGCCTTTTTGTACCGAGATTTTTTTGATTGCATTGGACATATTCTCAATAGCAATGCTTATAAAGCCTTCGGCAACTTGTACAGAACTTTTCTGCTCGCCCGTCGCATGATATATCTGGTCTGCTAATTCAGAAAATAGTTGCCTTACTTTTTCAACATCTAAAGATAAATCAGCATTATCACCAAAAATAGCTGGAAAAACAGGCAATTTACCCAACATCAAATTAGCATCAGTCACTGTTAAAGGCCCACCTCTACGATAACTCGCAGGACCTGGATTTGCGCCTGCGGAACCGGGCCCAACACGATAGCGCATACCATCAAACAACAAAACCGAACCACCACCCGCCGCAACGGTATGAATATTCATCATAGGCACGCGCATTCTGACTCCTGCAACTTCAGTCTCAAAGCTACGCTCTAACTCTCCGGCATAATGTGCAACATCGGTTGATGTACCGCCCATATCAAAAGCGATAATTTCATTAAATCCTGCTTGTTCTGCCGCTGCAATGGCACCGACTATTCCTCCGGCAGGCCCTGATAATATACTGTCTTTGCCCTGAAAACTGTTTGCATCTGTTAATCCCCCGTTAGACTGCATAAATAACAACTGAGTTTCTTCGCTAGCTTGTCCGGCATACACTTTTAAACCCTGCTTAACTTGATCAACATATCGCCTTAGTAGGGGCGATAAATAAGCATCAACGACTGTCGTATCTCCACGACTGACAATCTTAATAAAGGGGCTGACTTGATGTGAAACTGAAATTTGTGTAAAGCCTATCTGCGCAGCCATCTCTGCTAATTGCAATTCATGTTCAGGGTAGGCCCATGCATGCATTAATACAATGGCAACCGAGCGAAAACCTTGTTGATAGGCACTGTGTAATTGCTGTTCTGTCAGAGGTTTATTTAAAGGTGTTAAAACATCACCTTGCGTATTCAGCCTTGCTTCTACTTCAATCACCTGCTGGTACAATAGATCGGGCAATAGGATATTTAAGGCAAAAATATCGGGACGATTCTGGTAAGCAATGCGCAAACAATCCTTAAACCCCTGGTTAATCAATAGTACAGTAGGCTCACCCTTTCGTTCCAGCAATGCATTAGTACCCACTGTAGTTCCCATTTTGACTGTAGAAACTACAGCTGCAAACTGACGGCTATCTTGCTCCAATAACTCTTTGATACCTTGTAAGGCTGCATCTTGATACTGTTCAGGGTTTTCAGAAAGTAACTTGTGGCTAATTAATTGACCATCAGGTTTACGGGCTACAATATCGGTAAATGTACCGCCTCGATCAATCCAGAATTGCCATTGTTTATCAGTGGTATTCATTATTTCTATAGTGGCGTTTAGTAACGGCTGACCATACCTTTAGTTACATCGTAGACGTATCAACCCGAACTATTTATCAAAAATGTAGGGCGTGGCTTTAGCCCGCCTATTATGCCAAATCGGCGGGTTAAAGCCACGCCCTATAGGGGCTTATATTAAAATACAAATCTATTTTACAGCTGTTGCTAACACTTAAAACTGTATACTAACTCATTTTAATTAACTTAGCCTTTCACCCAGCGAAACTTTCTTGGTAATATACAGCATACAGCCCAAGATACCGCAACTTGCACGATAAACTGGATATCTCAATGAGTGACTTGCTTAAATTTTTTCAAGATACCTCTGCTCTCTATGGAAGTAACGCACCTTATATAGAAGACTTATACGAACAATTCCTTGAAAACCCGGATTCTGTCGAAAATACCTGGCGTGAAAAGTTTTCTCAATTACCGCAAAAAAATAATATACGCGATATTGCGCATAGCCCTGTCGTCGAACGTTTTGCACTGCTAGCATCCTCCACCCCCTCGCGCATTGCAGAATTGCAGGGATTTACGGAAGAAAGCGTCAAAAAACAATCTGCCGTCGCTCGCTTAATTAACCATTATCGTTCCCACGGTCATGAGATGGCAACAAATAACCCGCTCGGTAAAATCCATCGGGCAGTTCCCGATCTTGACCCAAATTATTATGGATTATCCGAGCCCGACCTGGATACTTTATTTGATACCGGGACTTTATATGGCGTAGATCGTTTACCGTTAAAAGATATTATCAGCACCTTAAAAGAAATTTATTGCGGCAATATTGGCACTGAATATATGCATATATTTGATGCTGATATTAAACGCTGGATTAAAAATCGCCTAGAAGGCTCAAAGCCCGGTGCAAATATTGATAACCCAAAAAGAATCTGGTTATTACAGCAGTTAATCGCCGCTGAAGGCATAGAAAAATACTTGCACCGAAATTTTGTCGGCCAAAAACGCTTTTCATTAGAAGGTGGCGAGTGCCTGATCCCTATTCTGGATGAGATCATTCAGCGCTCAGGCAAACATGACACCAAAGAACTAGTCATCGGCATGGCACACCGGGGGCGCTTAAATGTATTAATAAACATTCTAGGTAAAAGCCCTGCCCAACTGTTCAGTGAATTTAAAGGCACAGCAACTACCAATCGTGGTGTGATTACCGGTGATGTCAAATATCATATGGGCTTCTCTTCAAACATGCAGACTGATGGAGGTGTCGCCCATGTCACGATGGCATTCAATCCATCACATCTAGAAATTATAAATCCGGTCGTTGAAGGCTCGGTTAAAGCACGACAAGACAGGTATGGAAAAGGGAGTACTAATACCGTGATTCCTATCCTTATTCATGGTGATGCGGCTTTTGCTGGTCAGGGCATTGTTATGGAAACCTTGAATATGGCTCAAACCCGTGCTTTTGCAACCGGCGGTACTATTCATATCGTGATAAATAACCAGATCGGTTTTACCACAAGCGATCCATTCGATGCCAGGTCTACTCTGTACTGCACAGATGTGGCCAATATGATTCAGGCACCCGTATTTCATGTGAATGGTGATGACCCAGAGGCTGTACTTTTTGTGACACAGATGGCTCTGGATTACCGCACCACTTTTAATAAAGATGTGGTGATCGATCTGATTTGCTATCGTCGCCGTGGCCATAATGAAGCAGATGAACCGTCGACCACACAGCCGATGATGTACAAAAAAATCAACTCACTGGACACCACCTGTACCTTATATGCAGCTGAATTAATTAAGCAACAAGTGTTAAGTGAGCAGCAAGTGCAACAAATGGAGCAGTCATATAATGACTTACTCGATGCAGGAAAGCCAGTTTCACGTCCAATGATTGATACCAGCTACTCTTATTCAAAACTTTGGGATAAGTATGTGGGGCAACACTGGGATGTAACCAGCGATACTCGGGTTCCATTAGAACGGATTCGCTTTTGCAATAACCAGTCACAACGCTTGCCACCCGGGTTTGAATTGCATCCCCGGGTCGCAAAAATCATGGAAAATCGTCGTAAAATGGCGGCCGGAGCTATGCCATTAGATTGGGGGTTCGCTGAAAACATGGCTTATGCCACCTTGCTTATGGATCAATTTAACGTGCGCCTGGTCGGCCAGGATGTCGGGCGTGGTACATTTTTCCATCGGCATATAATTCTGCATAATCAGATTAATGGCGAATCTTATATACCGATTAAACATCTGGATATTGAGCAAGGTCGTGCACAAATTTTTGACTCGATTCTTTCTGAGGCAGGGGTTCTAGGCTTTGAATATGGATACAGCTCTACAGTTCCCGAAACACTCGCTATCTGGGAAGCTCAGTTTGGTGATTTTGCCAATGGCGCTCAGGTTTTAGTCGATCAGTTTATCAGTTCTGCTGAAAGTAAATGGGGACGTTTATCTGGCCTGGTTATGCTGCTCCCTCATGGGCTAGAGGGTCAGGGACCGGAACATTCCTCGGCACGGCTAGAACGTTATTTACAATTATGTGCTGACCAGAATATTCAGGTGTGTATTCCGTCTACACCTGCACAAATTTTTCACTTATTACGCAGACAAGTGGTACGCACCTACCGTAAACCACTTATTGTAATGTCCCCAAAAAGTTTATTGCGTCACAAAGCGGCTGTATCGACCCTGGAAGATCTGGTCGACGGGCATTTTCAAAATATTATTCCCGAAACCGATAAAGCAATTGATGCCAAACAAGTCACCCGTCTCATACTTTGTTCGGGGAAAGTGTATTATGATTTAATTGATGCACGCAAGCAAAAGAACCCTGGCAATGTTGCCATAGTCAGAATTGAGCAATTGTATCCCTTTCCTATTCGAGACTATTCTTTAGAATTTACCAAATACCCTAATTTAGAAATAGTTGTCTGGTGCCAGGAAGAGCCTCAAAACCAGGGAGCCTGGTATCAATCACGACATAATTTCACTATTTTCAAACCCGATCATCTGGAATTAATTTACTGTGGCCGCCCTGCTTCTGCATCACCCGCAGTCGGCAGTTTAGGCAAACATTTAGAACAACAAAAACTAGTGGTAGAAACGGCTTTATACGGCCAGTCTGCAGTTGCAAGGAAACCATCATGAGCATAGAAATCCGCGTCCCTACTTTACCCGAATCTGTTGCAGATGCGACTTTAATCACCTGGCATAAACAGGTAGGTGAGACTATTCAGAAAGATGAAAATCTGGTTGATCTGGAAACTGATAAAGTAGTTCTCGAAGTCCCTGCTCCCCAGGCTGGTGTGTTAAGTGAAATTATCGTCCAAGATGGCAGTACAGTTGCAGGTGGCGACTTACTGGCTAAAATCAATACTGACACTGAAGCGATAGTTAAAGAACCGGAGCCTATAGCAGACAATACTGAGGCATCAAGTCATGATACTCCGCTAAGCCCGGCTGTACGTCGCATTATTTTTGAAAATGACCTTGATCCGGCTTTGATCACTGGTACCGGAAAGGGCGGCCGTCTTAGCAAAAAAGATGTGCAGGAGTATTTGGCTCAAAATACACCCCCTCCCCCTACTGTGACAAAAGAAACTAAAGCAACTGTCTCTGAAAAAAAACCTGTCATCATTAACCAGACCACTCCGGTCAGCAGTAATAATGCAAGGTCTGAACAGCGTGTACCGATGACACGCCTACGCGCGAAAGTAGCTGAACGTCTACTGCAGGCACAGCAAAATGCAGCCATGTTAACCACCTTTAATGAAGTTAATATGCAAAGTGTCATAGATCTGCGCAAGCAATATCAAGACCGTTTTATTTCCAAACACGGTGTCAAATTAGGTTTTATGTCCTTTTTTATTAAGGCTTCGATAGAGGCACTTAAACGCTTTCCTGCCATCAATGCATCCATAGATGGAGAAGATATCATTTATCATGGCTACTATGATGTGGGTATTGCAGTTGCTTCACCGCGAGGGTTAATTGTGCCTGTGTTACGTGATGCTGATCAATTAGACTTTGCGGGTATTGAAAAGAATATTGTAGATTTTGGTGAGAAATCCAAAGCAGGCACTTTATCCTATGAAGAACTTAATGGCGGCACTTTCACCATTACCAATGGCGGTATTTTCGGTTCCATGTTATCCACGCCGATCCTCAACCCACCCCAGTGTGCAATTTTAGGTATGCACGCCATTACAGAACGGCCCGTCGTTGAAAATGGTGAAATTGTCATACGCCCGGTCATGTACCTTGCCTTATCTTATGATCATCGCCTAGTCGATGGGCGTGATGCCGTACAATTCCTGGTCGCTATAAAAGAAGGCCTGGAATCACCGGCGCATTTATTACTTAATATATAACCGAGGAGAGGACGCTCATGTCGCAACAAAAAAATGATTTCGATGTTATCGTGATAGGTGCGGGTCCTGCAGGATATGTTGCTGCGACACGCGCCACTCAATTAGGGCTTAAAACTGCATGCATCGATAACTGGAAGCCTAAAGGATCTACGCCTTGTCTGGGCGGAAACTACGTTAATGGCGGTTGTATCTCAGCCGTGGCGCTACTAGAATCAGCAAAACTTTTTAACCTGGTTAATCACGACCTAGACGATCATGGTATTAGCGTGGACAACATTCAGGCTGATATTCCCCGTATGCAACAACGTAAAGACGCTATTGTTAAGCTGTTAAATCAGCAAGTCGAAAAAATATTTATCGATAATAAAGTCGAGTGTATTTATGCATATGCCCAGCTTGTTAACCCGAATCGTGTAGAAATAACACCGAGAGACGAGGGCCTGCCCAGAGTCATTACTGCAGATAAAATAATTCTTGCCGCGGGTTCGAGCCCAGTGGAATTAAGCTTTGCGCCCATAGATAATGACTTTATTATTGATGTGCAAACGGTATTGGATTTACAAAGCGTTCCTAAGACACTGGGTATTATTGGCGCGGGTGCGATAGGCATAGAGCTTGCCGGTATCTGGAACAAGCTGGGCAGTCAAGTTGTCCTGCTGGAAGCACAAGAGTCATTTATGACCATGGCTGATCAGGAAATTTCTGACGAGGCATTTAAGCTCTATAGCCAGCAGGGACTGGATATCCGTCTAGGTGCTCGCGTTATTTCCACCCATATTGAACAAGACCAGGTTAAAGTAGAATATGAAGATAGTCAGGGGCGGCACCAGTGCTTTTTTGATAAACTGGTCGTCGCATCAGGTAGAAAACCCAATACAGAGACTCTGATAGCAGCGTCTGCAGACCTGCTGCTCGATGAAGAAGGTTTTGTGCATGTCGATGAGAATTGCTGCTCAACATTACCCGGTGTTTATGCGATTGGTGACCTAACCTTATCTGGACCCATGTTAGCGCATAAAGGCATCGAAGAAGGTATTTTTGTTGCTGAACATATTGCCGAAAAGCAATCACCCATAAACTATCATACCATTCCTAATGTCATCTATACCGACCCTGAAATCGCCTGGGTAGGTCAAACAGAACAAGACTTGCTTGCCATAGGTGAAAACATCAAAACCTGCACCTTCCCCTTCGACGCAACCAGTCGCTCACAAATTAAGGGCACGACCGCAGGTATGGTTAAAATGATTATGCAGGCTGATTCTGAAATTATATTAGGCGTACATATCATTGGCTCTCTCGCGTCCGAATTGATTGCCGAAGCCGTATTAGCGATGGAATTTGCAGCAACAGCCGAAGATATTGCACGCACAATACATGCTCACCCCACTATTTCAGAGGCAATACACGAAAGTGCATTAGCCTTAGGTGGGCGATCATTACATATTTCTGTCTGATAGTTATAGTAATTGAAAATGCTTAAGACAACGAAAAGAACGACTAAATACATCAAGCTAAAAACATCTGGTGAATTAATACTGCTTCCAGTTTTGTAAACAAATCTGGACGTGAAATCCGTGCTCAACTGACGTTTTTAGATCAATAGAATAATGGTCAGTTATGCCCTGCCTAACCTACATCGAACAAGGAATTAAAATGCCCAAAGCCAGTGATTTAAAACGTGGAATGATTATAGAAATTAATGAGATCCCTCATGCAGTCAAACTAGTTGATTCCAGAAGTCCTTCGTCGCGTGGTGCATCAACCCTGTATAAAATTCGTTATACGAACCTTAAAACAGGACAAAAACTGGATGAGTCATACAAAGGCGATGATTTTCTTAAAGAAGCCGACTGTATACGCGTAAAAGTTCAGTATTCTTATAATGATGGTGAAAGTTATGTATTTATGGATTCGGATGATTATAGCCAGTACACGCTTAATGAAGACGAACTGGAAGGTCAGGCAGGCTATATTAGCGAAGGCTTAGAGGGTATAACCGCCTTGATTATGGATGGCAATATCTTAGGCATAGAACTCCCTGCTTCTGTTGATCTGGAAATTATTGAAACGGCCCCAGGTATTAAAGGTTCCTCGGCTACAGCCAGAACAAAAGCCGCTGTTTTACCCACCGGTATTGAAGTACAGGTGCCGGAATACCTGGAAACTGGGGAAGTGATAAAAATTAATACGGTAACTGGGAAATATATGTCCCGGGCTTAGGAACGAGAATTCAACAATACCCGAGTCTGGCTGGTTTTTTTGCCCTCACAGCCGTACCAGGAAAACCAAAACCCTGCGCCATACTTTCGGGTATGGTTAAAACCTCGTTCCTTAATGTATTTACTTTGTCGGGTTTACGCTTTTTAATGCTCCGCAACAAAAAAGCTAACCCAACCTACGTTTGCAAAAAAACAGTCACTGCATCACAAAATGCTTCCGGCTGTTGCGCATGTAACCAGTGACCAGCACCTGCGATGGTTTGAATTTCTGCATTGGGAAATAATTGATAGACGCTTTCCTGATCAACATAGTTAGAGCTTGCACCTGCCAAAAATAACACCTTATCTAAATAGGGACTAACACCCTGAGTATCAGGAAAAGCAATAATATTATCTGCGCTATTAGCAAAAATATCTAAATCTATACGCCAGCTATATTTTCCTTCGCTTAATATTAAGTTCTGCAATAAGAACTGTCTAAAACTTAATTCAGGAATAGCACCCGATAATAAACTATCTGCCTGCTTACGGTTAGTTAATTCTGCTAAAGGCAGCTGCTTTAATGCCTGAATAAGATTATCAAAACTGTGCCGATAACTAAGTGGCGAGATATCCGCTACAATCAGTTTATTAATTCGCTCAGGGTGCGATAATGCAAGCCACATAGCCGCTTTCCCCCCCATACTATGCCCCAGTAGATTTGCACGGCTTAATTGCTGTTTTTCCAGAAATAATTCAATATCTGCGGCCATGGATGGGTAATCCATGATTGTATCGTGTACTGACTCACCGTGATTACGCATATCTAGTAAATAAATATGATAATACTCTGCTAATTTCCTGGCAATTTGACGCCAGTTTCGTGTGGAGGCAAAGAAACCATGCAATATGACCAAAGCAGGCGTACCTGCATCCCCATACTCCTCATAGGCCAAGCTAACTGCTTTACTACGCATAAGCCTGACCCGTTAATGTTGCCACAACAGAACGACTCCCCCCCTGATTACGGTGCTCACATAAATAAATGCCTTGCCAAATACCCAGATTTAATTGGCCATCAGTAATCGGTATATTAATACTTGCGCCTAATATACTACTTTTTAAATGCGCGGGCATATCATCATCCCCTTCATAATCATGTTGATAGTAAGGTGCTCTCTCCGGAACAAAGGTATTAAAATGACTTTCAAAATCAGTTCTAACGGTCGCATCTGCATTTTCATTAATCGTTAATGAAGCAGATGTATGTTTAATAAATAAATTAAACAAACCATATTCAATGAGATGTAACTCTGGAACAGATCGCATAACCTCACTGGTCACTAAATGAAACCCTCTGGATTTTGCGCTTAAGTGAAATTCTTTTTGTATCCACATAATGATGCTACTTAGAAAGATGGAAAAAAATAATCATCCAATATCAATCAGTTATTTATTTTCAGCTCCCTTAAACCTAGAAAAATCAGTTGAGCGCGGAGTTATAGTGCAAGCTATTGGTTTCACGGTGCTTTCAAAAAATCTTAGCTTCACCTGTAGGTTAAGCGGGTATTTTTTGGAAGTGCTGTGGAATCAAGAGTTTGTGCTAGAAACCGTGAGCAACTGATTTTTCTAGGTTAAACAATAAACAAAAAAAAGCGACCCTAATGGTCGCCTTTTAAAACTCAACTTACTGTAACCGTTCTCCCTCCCTTGTGAAAGGGGGGTTGAACGCTTACAACTTACTTGATCTAAATCAAAAATTCGGATTTGTCCCGACCAGACTCAGTGAGTGCGCGCACCCATTTAGGTGTCATACCACGTCCTGTCCAGGTCATTTCTGGATTATCGGGGTTGCGGTATTTGGCGGCTACTTTAGCCCCCTTACGCTTTTGTTTTTTATTTGCTTCATGGATCTCAACGGTTACACCGACAGAAGCCGCCAATGCTTTAATCTGAGCAAAAACCTCTTTACGTTTCCCCGCCTGCTTATCTTTTATTGCAGATTCTGCATTTTCTATCATTGCCTCTAACTCTTCGACAGATAGATTATTTAATTCACTCATATGTAAACCCTTAAAAATTGCTGTTATTAATGATTATTTTTATCTCTAAAATATCATTTCAAAGTAACTATAACAAAAATAGATTAAATTACTATACTATTTATCTTTTTTCGACAGAAAAATTTATTTTATGCAATATATCGCCTTGTGCATTACTGATTCTTACCTGCCATTGGCCCGCTGAATTATAAGGAAATAGTTTACTAGTATAAAATCGCCATCTATTACCACGAATAATCACTTTTTTCTTAAAAATAGATTTCCCTTCTTTTAGCCACTCATGAAAAACCGTGCGCCCTGACATATTATTTACTTCAGTAAAATAAATAATACTCTGTGCCTTGCTAGTATCGACAAGTATAGGTAATTCAATCTTACCAAAGGGTTCTAGTTTATTGATTCCCCTGGCTAGTTGAGCTCGGGTGATATGGGGATTTAAAGCCTCAGTATTAATAGTAGAAACCGGGGGGTGAATATTCTTTGCAACACCTGTTTCTTTTATACTTTCTTTATCTGTACCTTGGGTATTTGAAGTAGCCTGATTAACAGGAGTCTGAAGCAGAGGTTTCTCGGGAATAACTTGTTTTTCAGTAACGTCTACTTTGATTCGCTCAGAAACTATACTGGTTTCTGGAACCCTATTATTTGCAGACGTTTCTGCCCCTGGCTGGTTAAATGAATCTGTCTTTATAGAGCCGTGATTTTTTTTAATAGAATCCCTTAATACAGGCGGTTTTTCTATTTTTGTAGCCGTATCAGCCTCATCCAGACTGCTGAAATAAAAAGCAGGTAGCACAATGACCAATAATAAAACAATAAACGCATAGATGATTTTTTTAATGTCCCATTGCGTAATCATTTCGACCTCAGGATCGTCCATGATACGTTGCTCTGTTTTTGATTTTACCTTGATCGATAGTTTTTTTTCTGCTTTCATGAATTCATTTAATAGCGAAGAGTTGCCGTTATTGCAGTCATTAGGGAGCTGGAAACACACATCATCCAACATTGCGGGTGTTTTTATCCGTCTTTAACGGTGTAACAACAGTTACGTTAGCTTGCTACACCGCTAAAGACAAACAAAAATCCTACCCAATATCGGATAATTATTTATTTCCAGCTCCCTCATGTAACCGTTCACTTCCCCCATTGAGCAATGAGAAAGGGGGAGATTATCTAATAAAACCTCCCTAACCCCTCCTTGCTAAGGAACGTACACGACACACTTTTACATCATTAATAGGGGCGCAGGTCTTTAGCCTGCATTT
>JAUXBW010000125.1 GCA_030619185.1 Methyloprofundus sp. | reverse complement strand
GTAATTTCCTCAGTCACTGTCTCAATAATAGCGGGTGCGGGTGCAGGTGCTTCAGCAGGAACAAGGATTTCAACTTTTGCATCCTGACGTAATTTATTAAGATAATCCGTCATCTTTTGTCTTTGTACCATAGGCTCTAACTGTGCTTTAACCGCCTCAAATGGAGGAGGTGTCTGCTCTCTGGAGTCTTCACGTATGATGATGTGCCAGCCAAACTGAGTTTTAACCGGTGTTTTTGTATACGCACCATTATCTAAAGCTGCGACTGCCTCTGAAAATGGCGGCACCATTTGCTTAGCTGAAAACCAGCCTAAATCACCACCTTGTGTTTTAGACGGACCTGTAGATTTAGTTTTAGCCAATTTAGCAAAGTCAGCACCTTTATCCAGTTCAACAATGATCGCTTTAGCTTCATCTTCAGTCTTAACTAAGATATGCCGTGCCTTAAACTCAGTTGCGGACCCTGAGTCTGCAATTTGTTGGTCATAGGCTGTTTTTAAATCTGCCTCTGAGACTGGGTTTGCTTTGACGTAATCTTCCATAGCAAGTTGAGACAGCAATGCATTTTTCATCATAGCCATACGCTGCTGGATTTCAGGTGTCTGATCCAGGTGTTTGCTTTTAGCTTGCTGAATCAGGAGTTCACGTCTTACTAATTCATCGATAAGTTTATCAGTCGGAACCTTTTGTCCACGCATACGTTCAGCAATTTCAGCCGTCAGGGTTTCCAGTGCAAACTTACTGATATATTGGCCATTAACAACAGCAACAGCATCTTCTTTTTTGATGCTGGGGGCTGTAATAGTATTAGAATTTTGCTGACAAGCTGCTAATACAGATCCGGCAATTAAGAGAGGGATTACTTTTAGTTTCATAAGGGTCATTTCCTTTAGTGTGACTCGGTTGGTGTGAAAGCATCTATACCCAGGGCATGAATTTCATGTTTCATCAAATCGCCCAGGGATTTATAAATAAGTTGGTGACGTTGTACTAATGATTTTCCATCAAATGCACTGGATACAATGCGCACATGGTAGTGGCCACCGCCACTTTGAGCACCTGCATGGCCTGCGTGGGCCTGGCTGTTATCGGCGATTTCAAGTTGCTCGGGTGCTAAAGATTCTGTGAGTAATGATTTAATTAAATCAACGGTCATTGGGGGAATACCTGCTTAAAAGGTTTAACGGAAACATGGGCATAAACCCCCGCATCCAAATAGGGATCACTATTAGCCCAGTCCATTGCCAGTTCCAAACTGGGAAATTCAGCTATTACCAGGCTACCAGTAAATCCTGCCTCACCTGGTGTATTGCTGTCAATGGCAGGGTGTGGGCCGGCAATAACGAGGCGGCCTTCATCCTGTAAATTTTGCAAGCGTTGCAAGTGAGCGGGGCGTGCGGACATTCTTTTTTCCAGGCTATCAGGGATGTCTTCGCTCAGGATGGCATATAGCATGTGCTTATTCCTCTGATTCTGATTTAGGCGTAGGTTCATCGGGCATGTATTTATACATGAAAATAACCTGTAACAAGATAAACACTAGCATTAGGACAGGAACCCCGAAAGTTTTAAAATCAACCCAGGTTTCGGTATCGTAATTAAACATGACGTATATATTGATACAGCCCACACTGATAAAAAACAGTGCCCATACAAAATTTAAAATAGACCATATTTTATTGGGCAGCTCCATATTTGCGCCCATCATTTTTTCAATAATGGTTTTTTTGCCGATAAAATGGCTACCCAGTAAGACCCCGCCAAATAGCCATTCAATAATGGTTAATTTCCACTTGATAAACTGTTCATCCTGTAGGTATAGGGTAGCACCACCCATGGTCACCATCAGGCCTAAAGTGACCCATTGCATGGTTTCAACCTTGCGGTGCCTGAACCAGTTGTAGGCAACCTGGACAATGGTTGCAGCAATCACAACGGCAGTTGCAACATATAAATCGTAAGTCTTGTAGGCAATAAAAAACAGGACTATGGGGAAGAAATCAAAGAGTATTTTATTCATGAAAAAAGAAATGGGGGCTTGTAGGTAAAAATCAACTGTAAATAGGTAACGATCCTGGCTACTGGAAGAATTAACCTAAAATAATCAGTTGCCCACGGTTTCTAGTGCAAACTATTGATTCCGCAGCACTTCCAAAAACACCCACTTAAATCTACCTGATTACGTACAATTCTCAGTCATAGTAGAATAAAGCTTTAAGCATCAGTAATTTAAAAATCACGTCATTCCCGAAGTCTTTAATCGGGAATCTATGCTTAATCTACAAGATTCCTGCTAAAAGCATGCAGGAATGACGAAATATAGCTGATAGCTGAGAGTTATAGGTAATCAGGTAAACCTATTTTGGGTGAAGCTAATATTTTTTGAAAGCACTGTGTAACCAATATCTTGCGCTATAATTCCATTTTTAACTGATTTTTCTAGGTTTAAGAATTACCAATAAATGTAATGGGCAGAAATTGTACAATTTTAGACGTTTTTTTTACTTTTGTACATGAACCCATATGGCTTTCTGCTAGAATAAATTATTTATACAGGAGGGATCATGGACAAAAACACACAAATTCAACTCGAAGCAGCGGCTTTTAGGCAGTTAATTGCACATTTTCAAGAACATACTGACGTACAAAATATTGACTTGATGAATCTTGCCGATTTTTGCCGTAACTGTCTGGCAAAATGGTATATGGCTGCAGCAGAAGCAAATGGGGAGTCTATGGATTATGATACGGCGAGAGAGTATGTCTACGGAATGCCTTACAGTGAATGGAAAGATAAATTTCAAGTACCGGCAACTGCAGAACAACTTGCTTTATTTGAGAGTAAAAAAGGAACTTAAGAAATGATGGATAATAGCCAGTTTGATGCCATGTTCTCCGGAGCCA
Source organism: Methyloprofundus sp. (assembly GCA_030619185.1). GTDB lineage: Bacteria > Pseudomonadota > Gammaproteobacteria > Methylococcales > Methylomonadaceae > Methyloprofundus. Next base: position 3,766 of record JAUXBW010000125.1, on the reverse strand, counting down.
TAGGACAGGAGTATGAAACCTTAAAGCTCATTTGTCCCTTAGCTGCAAAGATGAGTCGACTCGTTGGAGGCGCAGTGACAGAATATGCCAATAGCTGTTCTAGTCAACCGCTTTCTGTTTTGGAATTAGGAGGAGGTACGGGTATTACCACTTTATCAATTCTCTTGGCAAATGACTTGCTCAAAATCGTTTCAGTTGATAGTGAGCCCACTATGCAAAATCAGGCTCAACAAAGCCTAAAGCAATGGGTGGAGCAGGGGAGACTTGCTTTTGATGGGCGTGATGCCTTAAGTGTATTAAAAAACACGGCTACGGACAGCGTGGATATCATGGCTTCGGCATATACTTTGCATAATTTTTTAGATATTTATCGTGCTGAAGTAATCAACGAGATTTACCGAGTATTAAAGCCGGGAGGACAGTTTATTAATGGTGATCGCTATGGCCTGGATGATATTTCGGCACATACCCGTTTAATTCAAAATGAAGTGGCAGGCTATTTTAAAGCACTGATAAAAATCGACAAACTGGATGTTTTAGAGCACTGGATTGTGCACTTATTTGCAGATGAATCAGAAAATCATGTCATGCGTGAGTCTGTTGCCTTACAACAATTAGAACACGCTGGCTTTAAGGGAATCCGGCTCAATAACCGTTGTGCAGTCAATGCTTTAGTAACGGCTATAAAATAGTTTTCTATGCTACAACCCATGAAGGGCGTGGCTTTAACCCGCCATTAAACAAAGCGGACTAAAGCCCGTGCTATACAATATAGAGTTATGATCATTTTATGGACTGATGCGCTAATTTATATACTTATTATAGCCATCACGATTTTAATAGTTAAGCTACGCAAAAAAGAACATTTCATACGTCCATGGCAACAGGTTGCCAATAATCGAACCGCAATGGTTTCCCTGGTTTTCCTGGCTTTTTTTATCGTTATTGGATTATTGGATTCCATACACTTTATACCGGAGAATGATAACAGTCATGACATAATCAGCGTACTGGACTACTGGGCAAACCTTCTCCGCCTGCATCAGGAAAAAAGCTATTCGGCTCCATTTTCGGCTTTTTTATATAGTAAAGAGTTGATCATGGATACCGACCTGACAAGTTACTGGGGCTATCGTCGTTTAGAATATGGTGCCAGTCATTTAAATGATCCTGAGACGCAGAAGCTGGCTGATATTCTTAGCAAAGCCGGCTTTGGCTTTGCTAAAGGAGCGGGTATTATTACCCTGCTTTTTATTGCTTACCATCGCTTATGGCAACGGACATTTTTTAGTCATAAAGCAATTAATAGCGTTTTTGCTACACTGCTAGTGTTGAGTGCAAGCAGCTATATGTTAGTGGAGTTATCCGCTTTTTATCATGTCATGGGGACAGATAAAGTGGGGGAAGATGTATTTTATCAGGCGATTAAAAGCATACGCACAGGCTTGGTAATCGGGTCATTAACAACCCTTATTATGTTGCCTTTAGCGATTGTCTTTGGTATCTTTGCCGGCTTTTTTCGTGGCTGGGTTGATGATGTTATTCAGTATATTTATACCACCTTAAATTCAATCCCGGGGGTCTTGCTAATCGCTGCTTCAATTCTGATGGTGCAAGTGTATATGGCGAACCATCAGGAACAGTTTACCAGCCTTGTAGTACGTGCTGATATGCGTTTGTTATTTCTGTGTTTAATTCTGGGTGTTACTAGCTGGACAGGTTTGTGCCGTATGCTTCGTGCAGAAACACTAAAATTACGCGAAATGGAATATGTACAAGCTGCACAAGCCTTAGGTGTCTCCCGTTATCAGATTTTATATCGGCATATTCTGCCTAATGTCATGCATATTGTACTGATTTCAGTGGTACTGGATTTTAGCTCACTGGTATTAGCCGAAGCGGTATTGTCCTACGTAAATATTGGCGTGGATCCAACGACCTATAGCTGGGGTAATATGATTAATGGAGCGCGTTTGGAAATGGCCCGGGAGCCTATTGTCTGGTGGTCCCTAGCCGCTTCTTTTGTCTTTATGTTTGGCCTGGTGCTGTCCGCAAACCTATTTGCCGATAGCGTGCGTGATGCCTTTGATCCAAGAAGGGCGCAATCATGAGCACGCCTTTATTAACCGTAGAAAACTTACAATTAAGCTTTGCCGGTGAGCAGGTTATTAGGGGTATCAGTTTTAATATTTACAAAGGTGAAACCTTTGCTCTGGTGGGTGAATCAGGCTCGGGGAAATCATTAGCAGCACTGTCTGTCTTGCGTCTGCATCCTACACAGGCTTATTTACAAGCAGATAGCATACAGTTAGCAGAGATTGATATATTACGCACACCTGAATCGGAGTTATGCCAGGTACGAGGTCGGCGTGTAGCGATGATTTTTCAGGATCCTATGAGCTCGCTAAATCCTGTTATGACCATAGGCCAGCAAATTGCCGAAACCCTGCAACTGCATTTTTACTTAAATACACAACAGTGCACAGAAAAGGTCTTAGCCTTATTAGAACAAGTTGGAATTCCAGAGGCACAACGGCGTATTAACGAATATCCACATCAATTATCTGGCGGTCAACGACAACGTATCATGATCGCAATTGCCCTGGCTGGGGAACCGGATTTATTAATTGCCGATGAACCGACTACCGCATTAGATGTGACCATCCAGGCGCAGATCTTACAATTATTAAAAAAGATACAACAGGAAAATGGCATGGCTTTATGGCTGATTAGTCATGACTTGGCTCTGGTGTCAAATATGGCCGATCGAGTCGCGGTCATGCAATCAGGAGTGATTGTAGAAGTTGCTGAGAATAAGACTATCTTTACGCATGCAAAGCATCAATATACACAAAAATTACTCAATGCTTTACCTGATATAAATTACTGTGCAGAGCATGCAAAGCCAGAAAAGGAAACCTTATTAAAGTTAACCGGCTTTAAAGTGCATTATCCCATCAGAAAAGGCTTGTTCAAGCGTGTTGTAGACTATGTAAAAGCGGTTGATGATGTTAGTTTCACCCTGGAAGAAGGTAAGACGCTTGCATTAGTAGGTGAGTCGGGTTGCGGTAAAACAACTCTGGGGAAGGGGCTATTAAACTTGCTACCCAGTACCGCTGGAAAGGTAGAGTTTGCGGGAGTGGACCTGGCATCACTTTCGACTGAGCAGTTGCGCGCGCAACGATCAGCCATGCAAATTATTTTTCAAGACCCATTTGCAGCAATGAACCCGAGGATGTTAGTACTGGATATTATTGCCGAAGGCATTCGTACTTTACAACTTGATATAACTGAGCAAGAGCGCATCAGCATTGTATCGAGCTTATTGCAACAAGTAGGCTTAGACGAAACAGCACTCTACCGCTATCCTCATGAATTTTCGGGAGGACAAAGGCAGCGAATATGTATCGCTCGTGCCTTAGCGGTTAAACCCAAGTTAATTGTTTGTGATGAGCCGACCTCCGCATTAGATGTATCGGTACAAAAACAAATTATTGAACTATTAAAAAACTTGCAGAAAACCCAGAATATCAGTTATTTGTTTATTACCCACGACCTTGCAGTTGTTGCTGAAATCGCTGATGAAATCGCCGTTATGTATCAAGGTCGAATTGTTGAACATGGAACAGTTGATAAGGTTCTACGACATGCTGAACACCCTTATACAAAAAAACTCCTAAGTGCCGTGCCGGTGTTGGTGCAATAGAAATATAGTGCAAGCTATTGGTTTCACGGTGCTTTCAAAAAATCTTAGCTTCACCCGTAG
>JAUXBW010000117.1 GCA_030619185.1 Methyloprofundus sp. | reverse complement strand
TCCCGTTTGCGCTTATTGGTATTACTTTCGGTTTGTTGATCACCGGCACACCCTTTGGTTTTATGGCAGTATTAGGCGCTATGAGTTTAGCCGGGATGATGATTAAGAATGCGATAGTTTTACTTGATCAGGTCACATTGAACCTGAAAGAGGGCATGTCTGCTTATAACGCGGTAATCGAAGCGGCTGTAGCAAGACTGAACCCAGTGATCAATGCAGCGGCAACGACTGTATTTGGTATGGCGCCGTTATTACAAGATGATTTCTGGGTCTCTATGGCTGTTACAATCATGTTTGGCCTTGCTTTTGGTACTGTCTTGACGATGGTTGTCGTTCCTGTTTTATATGCGATGTTTTATAAAGTCCAAGTTGATTAATAGAAATGAGTATAACTTTGGCTGGGGTATCCAAGTTGCTGGCATAACTGCAAGTTGTATTGACTATACTTACAGGCAGATATGAATTGCACCGTGCTTTTCATTTCAGCACTCTGTTGAAAGTTGACGGATACCACCGTAACACACGCGTTGCGTTAGTCATCCCTGCCTGATATAAATGCCTGGGAGAAAAATATATTTCTTACACAGTACGAAAAAATGGCATGAATTTTTTAATGGCGGTGATAGCAAGAATAGGGGAAAATCTAATGGAGCCTAAAAGTCACTTTTCGACAGCCTAGGAAAGTTCCTTCGGGCTACTCGACTTTAAAGGTCAGTTATATATCTAATTTCAGAGGTGTTGTTCATCGTATATCTTCCAGCGGCGTATGATGCGCTCGTTATGTGTTTTTGAAAAGGTAGATTAAATAACTTATGAAAGTCTTATTAATCACCCCACCCATGACCCAGCTGAATACACCGTATCCCGCTACGGCGTATTTAACAGGATTTTTAAAGCAACATGCCTATGATGTTGTGCAACGAGATTTAGCGATAGACCTCATATTAAATATCTTATCGCGCCCAGGCCTGGAAAAGTTATTTATTCAAGTGGAAGCCAATTATGCGGATATTGATGATGCGGACTTGCCCGATAGCATTTATCACTTTTTAGCCAACTATGTCGATTACTATCAGTGCATTGATGCGGTGATTCATTTTTTACAAGGTAAAGATCCCAGCTTAGCTTTACGCATTGCCTCCCGCCGGTTTTTACCAGAAGGCCCGCAATTTGAAGCACTGTATCAAATGGAAGAGATAAACAGTGATGTGTTGGATCAGGCTTTTGGTTTGTTAGGCATACAAGACAAGGCAAAATATTTAGCCACTTTATTTATTAATGATATAGCAGCCGTTATTAAAGAGGGCGTAGACCCTCATTTTGAAATTTCTCGCTATGCCGAACGACTTGCTGCTTCAAATCCTCAGTTTGATGATTTATATACTGCATTACACCCGATTGAACCCAGCTATACCGAGGTAATTACTGCACAACTACTACAGCAATACATAGCTGAAGAGACTCCAGACGTATTAGGTATCAGTGTGCCGTTTCCAGGAAATATGCTGGGCGCATTACAAGCCGCTAAATACTGCAAGCAATATGCTCCCGATACACAAATTATTCTGGGTGGCGGATTTATTAATACCGAATTACGTGCACTCAAAGATCCACGGTTGTTTGAATTTATTGATTACATCTGCCTGGACGATGGTGAGCGCCCTTTACTAACGCTATTAGAAAACCTGCAAGGGCAGGGCGGTACATTGTTCAGAACCTATAGACTGGAAGCAGACCAAGTGGTTTTTAAGACCTGTGCAGGTAAACACGACATTGCACAAAAAGACGCAGGGACACCTAATTATACCGGTTTACCTCTGGATAAATACCTGTCCTTATGTGGAATGCTTAACCCGATGCACCGTATCTGGAGTGATGGCCGCTGGAACAAAATCACCATCGCGCATGGTTGCTACTGGGCCAAATGTAGCTTCTGCGATATTAGTCTGGATTATATAGGGCACTATGATGATGCCGGAGCAGATATTACAGTACAGCGCATCAAAACCTTGATTGCCTCAACCGGACAAACAGGGTTTCACTTTGTTGATGAAGCGGCACCACCCAAAGCATTGTTTGCCCTGGCCACAAAATTAATAGAACAGAATATCGTGATTACCTGGTGGGGGAATATCCGTTTTGAAAAAACCTTTACCGCTGAAAAATGTCAATTATTAGCGGACTCAGGCTGTATTGCTACTAGTGGAGGGTTAGAAGTTGCCTCTGATAGGCTACTCGCCTTAATGCAAAAAGGTGTAAGCGTTGCTCAGGTTGCCAGGATTACCAAAGCGTTTGCTGATGCAGGTATTTTAGTACATGCCTATCTGATGTATGGATTTCCCAGTCAGACAGAGCAGGAAACAGTGGATGCTTTGGAGTATGTCAGGCAATTAATGCAACAAGGCTGTATTAACTCTGCCTATTGGCACCGATTTGCAGCAACTATTCACAGCCCTGTTGGGCTTAACCCTGACGCATATGGCATTCAACTGATCGCAAATAAAAATGTCTTATTTGCAGAAAATGATATTGATTATATTGATTCAGTACAGACAGATCATGAGATGCTGGGGCAAGGTTTGAAAAAAGCCTTGTATAATTATATGCATAATACCGGGTTTGAATATCCTGTTTCGTTCTGGTTTGAACAACCGGTACTGGAAACGGGAATACCGAAAGAATATATCCGGGGATGTTTGTATTGTCAGTAACAGAGCCTTCGCACAATAATTTTAAATTCAGCTTACTAAGCTGGGTACAATAAGCTAATATAGCTGTCATTTACCAATCATCATATAAATAGCCGCACACTACATGGGTATACAGGACAACTTTGAACAAATACCATTAAGGGACTTTACTGAAAAGGCATATCTGGATTATTCCATGTATGTTATTTTAGACCGCGCGCTACCACATATAGGTGATGGTCTAAAGCCGGTGCAGCGGCGCATCATTTATGCGATGTCCGAGTTAGGGCTGAGTGCCTTATCAAAGCATAAAAAATCGGCACGTACGGTTGGTGATGTATTGGGTAAATATCATCCTCATGGCGATTCCGCGTGTTATGAAGCTATGGTATTAATGGCGCAACCTTTTTCTTATCGCTATCCTCTGGTTGATGGGCAAGGTAACTGGGGCTCTCCAGACGATCCAAAGTCCTTTGCGGCAATGCGTTATACAGAATCACGCTTAACCGCCTATGCACAAACCTTGCTCAGTGAATTAGGGCAGGGAACGGTAGATTGGCAAGATAATTTTGACGGTACCTTAAAAGAGCCGGTGTTATTACCCGATAGACTGCCTAACATCCTACTAAATGGCACGATGGGTATTGCTGTCGGGATGTCTACTGATATTCCACCGCATAATCTGAGAGAGGTCGCAAATGCCTGTGTGCATTTGCTGGATGAACCCAAAGCGAGTCTGGAGGATTTATTCAAGTTTATTCAAGGCCCTGATTATCCCACTGATGCTGAAATTATCAGTAGCCGGGAAGATATCCAGAAAATGTATATCTCTGGCCATGGCTCTATCCGTATGCGTGCCAAGTATGAACTGGAAGAACACAATATTATCATTACCGCATTACCTCATCAGGTTTCCGGGTCTAAATTACTGGAGCAGATAGCGGCACAAATGCAGGCAAAAAAACTGCCCATGATTGAAGATTTGAGGGATGAATCTGATCATGAAAACCCAACACGCCTGGTGGTGATGCCTAAATCCAAACGTGCGGATGTTGAAAGTATTATGTCGCACCTGTTTGCCACCACCGATCTGGAAAGAACCTATCGAGTTAACCTGAACATGATCGGCTTAAATGGTAAGCCGCAAGTAAAAGGCTTGCTGAAGATCTTAGTCGAGTGGTTGAGCTTTCGTACCGAAACAGTGCGTAGACGTTTGCAGCACCGCCTGGATAAAGTGCTTGCGCGTTTGCATATTTTAGAAGGCCTATTAATCGCCTTTCTGAATATAGATGAAGTTATTGCCATTATCCGTAGTGAGGATGAGCCGAAACCTGTATTAATGGAACGGTTTGGGATCACCGATATTCAGGCTGAGGCTATTTTAGAATTAAAACTACGCCACTTAGCCAAGCTGGAAGAAATGGCAATAGTGGGTGAGCAGGCAGAATTAGAAAAAGAGCGGGATCACTTGCAAAAAATACTGGGTTCGGCACGTTTGTTAAATCGCTTAATTAGAAAAGAAATTCTTCTTGATGCAGATAAATATGGCGATGAGCGTCGCTCTTTTATTGTCGAACGTGGTGCAGCGCAGGCTTTAAATGCTACCGCACTGATAGCCAACGAACCTGTCACCATCGTGTTATCACAAAAAGGATGGATACGCGCGGCTAAAGGGCATGATGTGGATGCACATGGCTTGAATTATCGTTCGGGCGATGGCTACCTGGATTCTGTTCTGGGGCGGACGACGCAGCCTGTGTTTGTGCTTGATTCAACTGGCCGAGTGTATACGACAACAACACATGATTTACCCTCGGCACGTAGCCAGGGCGAGCCATTAACCGGTCGATTAAAGCCGCCAGTCGGCGCATTATTTACCCATTTGTGGTCAGGTCATGAAGATGACTGGATATTGCTAGTCAGTGATGCTGGGTATGGATTTCGGGTGCAATTAAAAGACTGGGTGTCTAAAAACAAAGCAGGTAAGGTGGTCGTTAGCTTAGCTAAAGGTGTCGCTTTGCTGGCGCCTGTTAAAGTTGCTAACAGTGAAGACTTAATTGCTGTCGTAACCCTACAAGGGCGTTTATTAGTCTTTCCGGCGGCGGCCTTACCTGCATTAGCTAAGGGCAAAGGTAATAAGCTGGTTCAGATTGTTAATGCTGACTTAGCGGCGGGGGCGGATAAGGTTGTTGCGTTTACTGTGCTTGCAAATGGAGCCAGCTTGAAACTGCTTTCTGGAAAGCGTACGTTAACCTTAAAGCCTGCTGACCTGGTTAATTATCTGGGCGTTAGAGCAAAACGGGGGCACGGCTTACCCAGAGGTTTCCAGCGTGTTGAGCAAATGATGAGTGCTGATTAGACGATGGCCACCACTAAGAAGAAGCCAGCAAAGCCCAAAAAAACCAGGCAGTCAGCAAAAACGGCTAAGAAAAAATCCAGAGCAAAGCAAAAGCGCTCCTTCTTGAAAAAATCTTGGCGTGTGGTTAGAAAGCCTGTGCTTAAAGCGGGTGCACTGTTTGTCTTTGTCTTTGTCTGTTATCTGGGCTATCTGGATTATACTGTCAGAGAGCAATTTGAAGGTAAGCGCTGGGCAATCCCGGCGCGGGTCTTTGCTAATCCGGTAGAAATCTACGCGGGTTCGAAGATAAATGCCCGGCAGTTGCTGGTGCTATTGAAAAAGTTGCATTATCGTTCTGATCGCAAGTTGTCTTCACAAGCGAGCTATTATAAGAATGCGCAGACGATTAGTTTAAAAACCCGGCAGTTTACCTTTTGGGATAACACCCAGGAAATACAAAATATTCGCATTGCATTTTCGGCAACAGAAGTGCGTTCTATAAAAGATATAGATTCTGGTAGGGAGTTAGCTATTGTACGCCTTGATCCTGTGCAAATTGGTAGTTTCTATCCTGCGCATAAAGAGGATAGGGTGCTTGTTAAGCTAGAGGACGTGCCAGAGACTTTGGTACAAGGCCTATTAGCGACCGAAGATCACGACTTTTATCAGCATATAGGTATTTCTTTTAAAGGTATAGCGCGTGCTATGTGGGCAAATCTGCGTGCGGGGAAACTGGTACAGGGCGGGAGTACCATTACTCAGCAGCTGGTAAAAAACTTTTACCTAACGCCGGAGCGTAGTTTAGTGCGCAAGATTAATGAAGCCTTAATGGCCTTAATCTTAGAGTACCGCTTTAGTAAAGACGAGATTTTAGAGGGTTATCTGAATGAGGTATATTTAGCCCAGGATGGTGCCCACGCTATACATGGCTTTGGCCTGGCCAGTGAGTTTTACTTTTCCAAGCCTCTTAACAAACTGCCTCTGGATCAGGTGAGTGCCTTAATTGCATTGGTGCGTGGGCCTAGCTATTATGACTTGCGTAGAAGGCCTGAACGTGCATTAAAACGCCGTAATCTGGTGCTGGATGAAATGCTCGCGCATGGTGATATCAGTGATCAGCAGGCGCAAGAGGCTAAGCAAAAACCCATTAAGGTGGTTGCTTATGCCCATCGACCTGCGAATCGATATCCTGCTTTTATTGACTTGGTCAAACGTCAGTTAACACAAGAATATAATGAACAGGATTTAACCTCGGAAGGTCTGAATATATTTACCACGCTGGATACTAAAGTACAAGATGCGCTAGATGCTACTATTAAACTGAAATTAGCTGAAATTGAAAAGCGCAAGCAATCTAAAAAACTAGAGACAGCCGCGATAGTTACGCGCCGCGACACTGGCGAAATTGTTGCATTGGCAGGTGGCAGAGATAGTCAGGGTGTCGGCTTTAATCGTGCATTAAATGCTGTGCGCCCGATCGGTTCATTGATCAAACCGCTGGTTTATTTAACGGCACTTGAATACCCCGAAAAATATACCCTGATTACCCCGCTTAGTGATACAAAAATAAAAATTAAGGCTGAAAAAGGTAAAATTTGGCAACCAAAGAATTATGACCGCAAAGAACATGGTGATGTTGCTTTACATACAGCCCTGGCTAAATCCTATAATTTGGCGACCGTACGGCTAGGAATGGATATCGGTGTGGGACGTATTGCTAAAACCTTGCGTGAAGCGGGTGTTAAGCGACCGATTAACTTATTTCCATCCATGCTATTAGGTGCATTAACGTTAACCCCGTTTGAAGTGACGCAGATGTATCAAACCCTCGCTGGAGATGGGTTTGCTATGCCACTACGTTCTATTAATGCTGTGCTGGCCCAGGATGGAACAGTGTTGCAACGGTATCCTTATGCACTTAGACAAGAGCTGGATCCGGCTGCAACCTATTTAACCAATGTCGTGTTACAGGAAGTCATGCGCAAGGGGACGGGACGCTCGGCTTATAAAGTACTACCCAAAAGCTTGCGGGTTGCAGGTAAAACAGGCACGACAAATGACCTGAAAGATAGCTGGTTTGCAGGCTATACGGGGGATTATTTAGCTGTATTCTGGGTCGGGCGTGATGATAATAAACCGGCTGGTGTCACAGGCGCGAGTGGG
>JAUXBW010000018.1 GCA_030619185.1 Methyloprofundus sp. | reverse complement strand
TTAGCTTTTTTGTAATGACAGCAATAGCTAAAGCGATAAAACCAGCACTCGCCCAAGGCCCTAACTCCTTGAGTTCCGCTTCAATAAGTGTAATATGACTTTCTAAGCAATAGCCGATAGAAAATTGCATCCGTGACCGTGCGAAGTATAATACGTATACATTCCTTAATAGATTGTAAGAGTTTAAAAATGAATAGACATTTTTTAGTCATCCTGTTGTTGCTAAGTGGGTTATCAGCTTGTGCCCAATTATCTCCGGGGACACAAAAAAAACTAGAAGCAACACAAAGCTCAATAAAACAAGAGCACTATCAACAAAGTATTAAGAAGGAGCAATGGCAAGTAGGACAATGGAGCCTCTATAAAACCAGTTTGATATCACGAGAGGGTGTGTTTCGCTTATTTGATTCAAGTCAAAAAAAGGGGTTTGTGCAGATTTTAGTTGCAGCTGCTGAAGGAGATTCCTTTTGGCTGGAGTTACGGATAGTAAGCAATGACAAAGAGCAGTATGTTGCGGCACTAATAGCTGAAGAGTTGATCGCGGGAGATCTAAAGTATAAGATCAAACAATTAAAGATTAATGACAAGCAAAATACCAGGAGTTTTACCCAGGCTGAATTGCTTGAAGGTGAAGCAGAGGAGCAACAGAGCGAAATTAATATATGGTTAAACTTTATTCTTCATTCTGCGCATGAGGGTCCACATAGAAATGCTGACCTTCCAGCGGGTGAGTTTTTGTCTGTCAGGGAAGTACCGATTACTATGTCCTTGTGGATCGGGCAGATGTCTGGCTATATTTGGTATCATAATGCAGTTCCGATTTTCCCGGTTGCTAAATTTGAATTAACGACTAGTTCGACACAGTGGACGAGTATCATAGAAACTGCTGAATTAGTTGATTTCGGAAGATCAGGGCAAAAAAGTTATTTTTCATATGAGTAATTAATATGTATTTTAAAGCTAAATCAATAATACGTTTTCTCTGTATTTGTACCTGTTTACTATTATTCTCAGGTTGCGGTACGGTGCGGATGGAAGTTCCGGAAGGCCATGAGGTAAGAGTGTTGGCACGTAATGAGTCCGCTGAAATTCGCGTTGAAAGGACAGTGTGGTTCTGGTTGTGGGGGGCAAGAGCTATTTCAGATAATACGACTAAATCTGATATTAAAAAATATAACTTTAAAGAAGTGCGTGCCTATACCACTCAGACTATGACGGATAATCTTTTATTGATGATTACCAGTTTGGTTTCTATTGTTCGTCGTACTATGATTATAGAAGGAAATACATCAACAATACTGCCAACCAATGTTTCTGTTGTCACTATTAAGCAGGGAGATTAAATATGATTAAGCGAATTTTACTGATATTACTTACGTTGAGTTTGACGGCTTGTTTTTCGGTGCCTCTTGATGCTCCCTATGGGCAGGATGTAAAGCTTTTACCACCCGGAACACCCGTGGAAGTGACTAAAAGGTATCAGAAATGGTATGCAATATGGGGCATTTTTCCTTTGACGATGAGTGATTATCCGGCTGAAGTCATTGCTCGAGAAAATCTATCAGAAGTACGTATTTATACCGAAGACACTATTGAAGATGCATTTTCAGGCTTTGTCTATGTGATGCTTATACCGGCAGGCATTTTGCCTCAGTCTATTGTTATTGAAGGTAATCGTAGAGGATCAGAAGGACCAAAACAGAGCGTCTTTCATTAGGCTTTATTTTAATACTGCTTACATAACAATTTATTATTGCAATTTCAATAAGCTAGGATCGACATTCCGCATGCCACTACCCATATCCAGAATATAACATTTCATACCCGTGCAATTGGCTTGGAATCCAGCCAATTCAACACGTTTCATGCGGGTTTACGACTTACCCGATAAAAAAGGCACAAAACTCACAGGCTCCAGGCACTCTATTTCATAACCTGAGGGCGTACGTATTACTCGTTGTAATTCCTGTACACCGTGCTCCTTGCCTATGGGGATCAACATAATCCCCCCTACCGCGAGTTGCTCTAATAGTTTTTCTGGAATTTCAGGAGGTGCTGCAGCTACCAGTATGCCATCGAAGGGAGCTTTGTCTTGCCACCCCCAGCCACCATCACTGTGCAGATAACTCACATTGCGAATCTTGAGTTCCCATAGCCTGTCTTTTGCCTGTTTATATAGAGGGTAGATACGCTCAACTGTATTAACATGCGCTATTAACTGTGCCAGAACTGCTGTTTGATAACCACAACCTGTGCCTATTTCCAGTACATTTTTTAAATGCCGCTGATCTACTAGAAGCTCGGTCATTTTAGCCACGATATAAGGCTGTGAAATTGTCTGTCCATGGCCTATAGGCAGAGCGGTGTCCTCATAAGCCCTGCTTGCTAAAGCATCATCCATAAATAGATGTCTGGGCACATTGCGCATGGCCTCCAGAATTTTGTGATTGGTAATTCCCTGATCTATCAAGCGATTTATCATGCGCTCACGAGTGCGCCGGGATGTCATGCCTATCCCTTGTATAGAGTTCATCAAGGCAACCATTCCTTTAATGTATCAAGTGCATCATAACGCGTTAAATCCAGTTGTAGGGGTGTAACGGAAACATAACCCTGACTAATCGCATAAAAATCAGTGCCAGGACCCGCATCTTGCTCTGCCCCTGGAGGCCCTACCCAATAAATAGTTCTTCCTCTTGGATCCTGAGACTTGATAACCGACTCTGCTTTATGCCGCTGACCCAGACGAGTCGACTGAAAACCCTTAAGCTCAGACCAGGGTATATCAGGAACATTGACGTTTAGTAAAATATCTTTTGCTAATGGCTGATCCAGCAATCGCTGTAAAATTTCACCAGCGACTTTTACTGCGCTAGCAAAATATTTAGGATCACTACTAACCATGGAAATGGCAACGGCAGGTAGACCTAAAAATCGCCCTTCCGTAGCCGCTGCGACAGTGCCTGAATAAAGTACATCATCACCTAAATTGGCACCATGATTAATCCCCGCAAAGACCATATCAGGTTCTTTATCAAGCAAACCGGTAAGAGCCAGATGTACACAATCTGTCGGCGTGCCATCCACTTTAATAAAGCCATTGTCAGTTTGCTGAGCACGTAAAGGCATTTCCAGAGTCAGCGAGTTACTTGCCGCGCTACGGTTTTTATCGGGGGCAACCACTGAAATATCAGCAAAGGCTTGCAGTCCATCAGCCAGCGCAATAAGCCCTTGCGCCAAATATCCATCATCATTACTCAGCAGAATATGCATTTTTTCATTACAGTCTATAAAAGTGTTAATATTAGCAATTAATCCAGCAAATTACAGCTACCGTGAGCGATAAACCAGAAAAAAAACTAGATAGTGATTTATTTCTTGAGTCGATAGGAAAAGTTACGCCCATTAAATCGGATAAACGTAGTATTGTACCGACTTATAAGCCCAAGCCTTTTCCTAAGCAGAAAACTGCTCATATCGCTGATAAATTAACCCGTGCACAATCTGAGTTCATAGATGCCCTACAAGCAGAGGACACCTTTAGCTACACAGCATCGGGGCTACAAAAAAATGTCCTGAAAAAAATGCGTCGTGGCCATTACGGGCTGGATGCAGAACTTGATCTGCATGGTTTAACAAGTGCCCAGGCCAAACGCGAGTTAGTCAAATTTTTACATTTTTGTGAGCAGGATGGTTGCCGGTGTGTGCGTATTATTCATGGCAAGGGATATCGCTCGGAAAATAATTTACCGGTACTCAAAAATGACCTTAATGTCTGGTTAAGACAGCATCAGGAAGTACAAGCTTTTTGCTCTGCAGCTCAAAGAGAAGGCGGAGCAGGAGCAGTCATTGTTTTATTACGCCTGAGTAGCAAATACACCGATCAAGACGATACCCAATACTAATCGATACCAGACAAACGGCATCATGCCAATTCTTTCTAACAATTTCAAAAACCAGGCAATACTTAGATAGGCGACAATTGCCGATATCGTCGCTCCAATAAACATATACTCCCACATAACGCTGATGCCAGACTGGTACAGTTCCAGTGCCTTTAAAGAACCCGCTAAGGCAATCACAGGGATAGACAACAGGAAGGAAAATTTAGCCGCATACTCGCGCTTTAACCCCAGTAATAAACCGGCTGTAATAGTAATACCTGAGCGTGATGTGCCGGGAATAAGGGCAATGGCCTGGAATAAACCGACCATCACTGCATCCAGTAAAGTAATTGTGCTTCGTTGTTCTTTTGCCCTTTTTTCTGCCCACCAGAGTAATAAAGCAAATACGATGGTTGCTCCCGCAATAACCAAAGGTGAACGTAGTGCTTCCTGCACGTTATCGGATAAACTGATCCCTACCAGACCCACTGGAATTGTTCCAAGGCCAACATACCATGCTAATTTAGCCTCATCATTTAGCCCTTTACCCATGAGGGACCCCATCCATGCTGAGATAATTATCGCTAAATCTTTACGATAATAAACGATGACTGCTGTTAATGTACCCACATGTACAGCCACATCAAATGCTAAGCCCTGATCTTGCCAACCGGCAATCACTGGCAATAAAATCAAATGTGCCGAGCTAGAAATCGGCAAAAATTCGGTTAATCCCTGTAAAACCGCTAAAGCAATTGCTTGCAAACTATCCATTAATAATCCAATTATAAAAAACAGTGATAAAATAAAGCATATTTTACCTTGATTAACCTTTGATTTTTAACATTATGAATAAAATAGTTTTCTTATCAGCTCTGTGCATTGCTCTGCTAACGGGGTGTTCAACAACAGCTGAAAAACAACCAACTGATACCACTGCCGTTGTGATGCATGATTACCCTACTCGTGACCGGGTCGAATATGTATTTAACTGTATTGCCAAACACGGCGGTAAACTTGATTATGTCACGCAATACGCCTGTGGTTGCAAAATTGATAAGATTGCTGAAAAGTTGACCTTTGCAGAATATGAAGCAGCCTCAACGTTTGCAATGCTACGCAGTACACCAGGTGAAAAAGGCGCAGTTTTTCGCGACCCTAGCCAATCTAAAGACCTACGCACACGCTTGAAAGAAGCCGAAAGCTATGCTGAAAGCAGTTGTTTTGTGAAATAGCCCATTGAACTACACATTCAATACCCCTGCCCTGTGGACAGGGGTATTGAACAAATATATGCAGCAATCCATACTTCACACGTTCCTAATTTAAATTATAAATCACAGTTAACTCTATCTAAAAATAAGTGCTGCACTGTTCGCTTTGTGTTTTAGCAGAAGCTACACTCTATCAGCCTTGCAGTTTTATTTTTAAATCAAGTGCATACTGTCCTAAATCTTTAAGTAATTGACTATCTACCCCGTCATCTTTTTCCAATTCGTTTATTTTTTGCTGATAAGTAGCAAAGTCAAGAAAACCATTTTCATTAATATCACTCAGACGTTTTGTGCAAAATTTCCGCCACCGCAGCCTGTCCTCAGTGCTCAGTGTTTCCGGGTAATTTCTTGCCCGATATCTAAACAGCATCTCATCTAGCCTTGTATCTCCTGTACGAAATGAAAAATGGACTAACTGTTCTGGTTCAGTCGCTCGTAGTTTGTCCATCATCTGTTTATCCTGTGCGGAAAAAAAACCGCCACTATAAATCATCAGGTCAGGGTCAGAATCTGCACCCGAAGAAAATGTATTTCCACTAAATACATGATTAAGCTTTGCTTTTAAACTACTTGATTGCTGAATTAAATCATTATGCTTTTGACACTCCGCCAGATCAATATGTAAGCGTTCTGCATCATTAGCACGCAGTACTTTAACAGGAGCAACAATAGGGCATTTATTAATATGAATAGTTTTTAATGGGATACGCTCAACACCTTCAGGTAAGTCTGCTTTAGCTGTGAAAATACGTTGCTGAATTTCTTCTGCTGACAAATTAAGCATGGCCTCCGGGTTAATCGATAAGTCATAAACAATCACGCCATTACTATTAGTGGGATGCTGACAAACAGGTAAGACTAGGGAAATATACTGTTTTTCTGCTCCGTACATACCCGATACATGTACAACTGGAGTATTACTACCCAATTGTAATAACTGTTTAACCTGATGTTTACCTCTATTGAGCAAAAAAAACCGAAATAATTTAGGTTGCGCCTGTTGAATTAACTTAGCCAGGGCTATCGTTGCATAGACATCAGATAAAGCATCATGAGCTGCTGCATGCTCTATACCATTTTCAGCCGTCAGCTTTTCCAGGCGAAAACTAATTCTGCCCTCTGTATTGACTGGCCATTGTATGCCTTCAGGACGCAGTGCATGCACAGTACGGATCAAATCAATTAAATCCCAGCGTGAGTTACCATTTTGCCACTCTCTGGCATAGGGATCATAGAAATTCCGATATAAAAGGTTGCGCGTCACCTCATCATCGAAACGTAAATTGTTATAACCTAACGTACAGGTATTGTCTTGCACCATTTGCTGATGAATTTGGGCAATAAATTCAGCCTCACAAACACCTTTCTCTAGCGCTATTTGCGGGGTAATTCCAGTGACACAACAGGCTTCTGGTTGAGGTAATGTATCATCACCGGGCTGACAATATATAACTAATGGCTCACCGATAATATTAAAATCAAAATCTGTTCTAACCCCGGCAAACTGCACTGCTCTATCTCGCTGAGGATCAACACCAAAGGTTTCATAATCATGCCAATAAAAACTATTTTCTGTCATAAACGCGGTTTACTATTTAAGGGACAAAGATCATTATAATGTAACAGATAGTCGCTGTAATTCAGAAAATATTCAGATTTTAAGAGTGTGGGTTTTATTGGGAGAGCAGAGCGTTAACACATAGGTTCCCCATGCAGAGCGTGGAAACTAGAGTAAATTTTGATGATTTATGCGTAGATGAGCTATCTGCTGCCTGCGGAATACAGGATAATAAAATATATGCTTTCCCGTCTTTCGCAAGCTGTATCCGCTCGGGCTTATTCTGGGGGGACTATAAAGAATCAATCCCCTGATTGGCTAATTGATCGGCTTTTTCATTACCGAAATTTCCTGAATGTCCCTTTACCCAGGTCCAGTCTATTTCATGTCTTTGCATGGCTGCATCTAAACGTCGCCACAAATCTTCATTTTTAACTGGTTTTTTTGCTGCTGTTCTCCAGCCTCTTTTTTTCCAGTTTAGCATCCACTCGGTAATACCTTGTAAAACATACTTGGAATCACTGTATAGCTTAATTGCACAAGGTTTATTGAGGACTTCCAACGCCTGAATGGCAGCCATTAATTCCATCCGATTATTAGTTGTCTCCTGTTCACCACCAAAGAGTTCTTTTTCTGCACTACCTCTTTTTAACCAGACACCCCAGCCTCCAGGCCCTGGGTTTCCACGACAAGCACCATCAGTATATATCTCAACTTTTTGTATCATTTTGTCTTTGTGTTATTGGAGTATGAATTAGATTAGCCAGTGCAAATTCAGGTTGATATTCACGTACTGGGGTTAAAGGGATAAGATGATAGCATCTTTTAATGGCTTTAATACCGTAGGCAGCCACTCTTAGTTCTTGCCCCCGCCCTTCTGCATGTCCGGAATTGATCCGTGTAGCATCAAAATTAAACCCTGCCGCCAACTCAACTTCAAAATTTAATAAACGTAACCAGTCTTCAATTCGGGTACGACTGACCAAACCAGGAAACCACGGTGTATTTTTTGCCCGGCGTTTCATATATTGAAAATTAATATAAATATTCCACGGGTTAAAATTTAGGATGGTCAACTTTCCCTCAGGTTTTAAAATACGCTCAACCTCACGTAAAACCTGATGCTTATGACTATCAAATTCAAGTAGATGGGGTAAAATAACCATATCTACCGATGCAGATTTAAACGGTAGAGCTACCGTTGTTCCTCTCAGTACTTTACTTTTATACCAGGGGTCTTGCTCGTCATCCATGACATAAAATTGCTCATACAAACTAAAGTCGATAAATTCATTTTCCCAACCCAGAGCACCAATTTGCACAACAATCTGCTTACAACTCACAGTAATAGATCGCTTTAAGAAAGCTGCCTCTTGCTGTTGCAATACCTGACCTTTAGAACTACTAAACCACTCGTGTAATACTTTGCGATGCATTTTCTTTACTCATAAGTACACAAGCTACTAAAGATACCAGATTGTTATAGCAAATAAAGTAATAATAATTTTTTATTACCAAATCACCCCTACGGCTACGATGGTTACCACAAAACAGAGGGTTGCCAATTCCTCTACTACATGCAACAGCCTATGATGCTGATCTTGCATAATCATATCAATTCTGTTGGTTACCTGATCTTGCATGTGAATTTTTTGTTGCATTTTCATTCTCCTAATTAATTAGTATAACTACGCATTTGTCCGACTAATACACCCTGTATTTCCACTTGTTCAGGTCTGTATTTCATAGCAGACATATTTGAATTTGCTGGAATTAGTAATGTTTCATGCGGGTATTGCTCTATGAATTTTAAGGTTGCCTCAGCTTTATCAACTAGAGCCACGACAATTTCACCGTTTCGTGCATAACTTCTTTGTTCAATGATGACCCAGTCACCGTCAAAAATACCCTCCTCTAACATTGAATCCCCTTTTACCTGCAGGATATAACAGTTTTTTTCGGTTTTAATCTGATCTGGAATATTCATATAACTGGCCTGTACTACCGCCTCTATCGGTTTCCCTGCAGCAATATAACCCACAAATGGGGTGCCTGTTGCTTCATCATCGGGCGGCAAATACTGGCTTGCCTTTTCAGTTAATCGAATGCCTTTTTGTTTACGATCTGATGCTTCTACAAGCCCAGCATTGATTAATGCTTTAATATGCTTATGTAAGGAACCACGTGAATTTAGTCCCAGAGCAATACAAACTTCATTTAAAGTAGGTGGGTATGCAAAGTTAGTTTGATTGCTCAGCAAAAATTCAAAAACATCCTGCTGCTTGCGGGTAAGCTCTTGCATTATTGTTCTCCATTTGTTTTGTAAAAAGTATAGAGGGAGAACAGATAAAGAACAAGTTTTTTTTCAATTATTTTGTTAACCTCTGCTTTACTTCGGGTTCAATACCCTGCAATCAATGTGTTGCTCTCACTCCCCTCTCACTTACACCCACACAACGGTTCTTTTTTTGCTGAATCTGTCTAAACACGTCGTTAGGCAACTCAAATACAAAAAAGTCATGGTAAAATGACCTTTTATTATCTTCACTCGCGTTCCTTAGCAACTTTTAGGGAGCTGGAAATAAATAACTACCTGATATTGGCTAGGGTTTTGTTCGGTTTTAGTAGTGTAGCAACAGGCGCATAGCTAGCTACGTAAAGCTGCTACACCACTAAAGACGGATACAAAGACCCGCACAATATTGGATGATTATTTGTTTCCAACTCGCTTAATATACGGATTACTTAATCTTGATACCGTTTGACCTTATTGCTGTAGCAATTATATTAGTCTGCTCTCTATTGCTACTTGCCAGCAACCGCTTTCCCCCTGATAGCATATTATTAGGCGTTTTAGGCTTACTAATTATTAGCGGCATTCTGACACCAGCAGAAGCTTTAACCGGCTTTGCCAGTCCCGGTATGGCAACTATCGCAGTACTCTACGTGACCATCGCAGGTTTACGTGAAACAGGCTCAATTGCATGGTTAGGCCGCCTGATTCTAGGTCGCCCCATTAATATGTCACTTGCTCTTATACGTCTGCTGTTACCCGCTGCAACTATCAGTATGTTTATTAATAACAGCCCTGTGGTCGCCATGTTTACCAGTGCAGTTCAGGATTGGTGCAAGCGTAGTTCTTTTAATGCCGCAAACTTCCTGTTACCCCTCAGTTATGCATCCATTATGGGCGGTACTTGTTCGCTCATAGGTACAAGTACTAATCTGGTTGTTGATGGTTTAATGCGCCAATCTGGATACGCTGGCTTTGATCTATTTGAAATTGCGGCAGTGGGTCTCCCCATTACCATAATCGGTTGTCTGTATTTAGTTATTGTCAGCCCCTGGCTCATTTCCAACCGGGTCGGTGCCATTGAAAAATTTGGTGATGTACGCGAATACTTAGTAGAGATGCTAGTTAAGCCTAATTGTGAACTCTCAGGGCTGACCATTGAGGATGCAGGGCTACGTCACTTACCTGGGCTATTTTTAATAGAAATTGTACGTGATGGTGATATTATCCCTGTCGTTTCTCCACAAACAGTGATTCAGGTAGGTGATCGCCTGGTATTTGCTGGTGCTGTGGATTCAGTTGTAGAATTAAGACGTATACGTGGACTAGTCGTTGCTTCAGATCAGATATTTAAACTAGAGGGGCACGACCATGAACGGCGTTTATTTGAAGCCGTAATTTCAGCAGAGAGCCCAGTTGCCGGACTTAATATACGCGAAGCGCGTTTCAGGCACCGTTATAATGCTGTTATTTTATCTATTGCCCGGAATGGACATCGCTTAAAAGGAAAAATTGGTGATATCGAACTACAGGCAGGTGATACCTTATTGCTGGAAGCACAGAAAGGTTTTTTGTTTAAATTTCGTAACAGTCGTGATTTTTTGTTGGTCAGCCGTCTTGAAAACTCTAGTCATGTGCGCCATAACCGTGCCCCCTGGGCGATCAGTATCATGGTCTTGATGGTTATACTTATTGTTTCTGGCACAATGAATATTTTATCAGCTGCCGTACTGGCTGCCGGAGCTATGCTGCTAAGTGCCTGTCTAAATATGGAGGATGCACGTAACAGTATAGACTACAAGGTCTTACTGGTTATAGCTTGCGCTTTTGGCCTAGGCAGTGCTGTACAAAAAGTCGGTTTAGCCGATATCATTGCTGGACAGGCCCTCTTAGTTGCAAACGGCAACCCTCTTATTTTGTTAGCTCTGGTTTATATTACGACAGCATTGTTAACCGAAACGATTACCAATAATGCGGCTGCCATCGTCATGTTTCCTATTGCCATGAGTGGTGCGCAAAGTCTGGATGTCAGTACAGCACCCTTTGCTGTTGCTGTGATGATTGCCGCTTCCGCCAGTTTTGTTACACCGATTGGCTATCAAACCAACCTAATGGTATTTGGCCCTGGTGGATATCGCTTTAGCGACTATGTAAAACTTGGCTTGCCACTTAGCCTTTTAGTGGCCGGTATTGCACTATGGATCATTCCTCAAGTATGGGCTTTCTAAAGCTCAACCGCCCTATAACATCATCCAGGGTACATCTTATTTCAGGTATTATTTTGTATCTAGAAGAACTGATCACAATGCTTTAAGCAAAGCCCTACCGCAACCAGTAAACCGCTGATCATCTAGCTCAACTGTTACATTAAAATCAAATGCTTCGCCGCTCATTGAGTCTTGACAGGGTTCACCGATAATTGTAATTAATATAGTATGATCTTTATTATTAGCTTTAAACATTGTTTTAGCTGCAGCCAGGTCTATTTCTGGCTCTGAGCGAATAAACTGGTACCTGTTTATTTGCTTGCTATAATTAGCAAATATAATATTTGTACCCTGTACTATTTCTAGTATCCAGCTAGGTTCATTACCGAGTGCTCTGAAATCTACGCCATTCAATTTTGCCTGTGCCCAGATTGCTTTAGCCGGATTGTTATAACAGTTGTCATGAGTAACAGAATCTACTTCAAGTTTTGCTACATCGTCCTCTACCCACAGGGTAATATTACTGTTACTAAATTTTGCACCAAAGACTGCAAAGGCATACCCTAAAGTGATCGTTTGTTCAGGAAATATTATACTCGCCCTATTCTCATCTCTACTACTGGTAAACGAATACCCATCAGAACATTCATAAACATAGGCTTTAGCCAGACGTGGAGCAGGTACCCCTAAGTGCAAATAATCTGCTGTTTGTCTAGCCTCGGTGCAAGCCGATAGTATAATAGTCAGCCATAATATGGAGAAATAAAGTTTAATAGATTGCATACCATTTTCCTGTAATCGCGAAAGGTACAACGGAGCTAGCCTTTAATAGCAGCCCCATAAACCAAGAAAAAATCATAAGGATACCGTCTATCAAGGTAGCACATTTTTTATTGTATAGCTTTAATATACACTAGCTGAAAACGCATCACCCCAGTGCTGTTCGGGATATATTTTGACCGAAGCCTGCTAAGCCACAGGCTATAAGAAAAGTTCCGAATTGTTTTTGTAGCATTAAGCACACCTTTACTATGAGTTAATAAAGACGCTAATGATAACGATTCCTATTTATATAGTCAACGTTAAATCAACACTTCCCTCGTTTACATTTTTCGACGCGCATAAAACAGGGAAATGCAGACAAGAATAATCAGGGTGATGAGTGAAATTTCCAGCATTAGAAAGCTGGCGATTTTAAAGTAGGCAAAATCCGGGTGTACAAACCGGACAAGCCAGCCTGCGACTTCGTCAGCTATGGCGGAAACATAAACTAGGGCACTTAAGCACACTTTAACCAGTAATGATAAGTTAGTCATGATCATTAAATGGGTTAATGTCAGTACTAATAGCCCCATGGAGAACACATGAAAATGAGACACCTCTAACATACTCTGGTAGCTTTTTGGCTGGGTAAAATCTTGCTCCGAGCCTAAATAATAACTAACCACAGAAGCCGGAGTCAGATCCATTTTATGGAAATACATTAAACCATTACTGATCCACAGTAATAATATGTAACCCAAAAACATCAAAATCAATGAATTCAATAAAAGCTGGCGATTTTGCTCGCCCGTGACAAAAAAACGCATTATCCTAGAAACCTCAGTTGAGTGAGTTCGGATTTTGTGGAAAATCTGGGTACGAAAGTCAAGGTACAGCTCGCAGGCAAAGGCTGTAACGCAGTATTTCGTGCTCAGATTTATTCACAAAACCGTGTAGCAGGGTACACTCACCCAACAGGTGATAAGTATTTACC
>JAUXBW010000017.1 GCA_030619185.1 Methyloprofundus sp. | reverse complement strand
TGAGGTCTGTAGTAGAGCGTTATCCCTTGTGGGCTCGCTTATGCCCAGAGTTGAAGGGTATGAGCGACTTTATTGGCCTTGGTTTATTACGCTGTATCAGTGCATTGTGGTAGGCTGGGCAATAAAACCTGCCCACCCTACCGGGCTTAAAAACAAGGAGCAGGTCTCGAATTACGAATGTGGTTCTAAAAATTCTCAATTCGAGACCTGACTTTTGATTTTCCTTTATCTTTGATATTTTGGCCCATTATTTTTTATTCTTATAATTAACTAAGACTATTTTTCTTATACTTAATGCGTACAATGGCTATCGAATACCCGTTAAATAAATTGGAGAAAACGATGAAAAAATTGAATCTAGCTGCACTTATAACTAGCCTTATCTTACTTAGTAGTCATGCATTTGCTGAAGGCGTGCCTTTAACAAATGATAATATACAAGGTGCTTGGGCTTTGGAATACACTAAAAAGTCTGAGAAAGCAGAGGAACTGATGAAAAGAGAAGATACTTGGGTTTTTAGTAGTAATGGTACTGTTATTATCAAAAATATACCGCGTGATGGCGGCTATTATGATCAATTACCTGTAAAGTATGAAATTGAAGATGATAAATTAAAAATAGCTCTTTTAGGCAGGGCAGGAAAATTTGATATTTTCTCTTTGGTTAGCAAAGATGACAAAAACATGACATTGAAAGCTAGGTTTGGTGCTATTTATCAGTTTGTTAAGAGATAAAGGGTATCTAACGTTGTTGAGGGACAGCTCTTTGGTTTATGTGCATAGAACGAATACGATTAGAGTTCTATATTTCAACGTATATTGGTCACTCTTTGAAAAACTAAAACCAAAGCTCTGAAGCTCCCCGATTATGAAAGAAACTAAAATAGATTATAAATTCAAAAAATTAGCTTGTTTATAATTTTTTTGGCTTCATTCACTGTTTCGTAGGGACCTCTTACATAGAAAGGTTTGTCATTCTTCCCATAAATATATTGATAGATGAAGCTTTACAAGAAAAATCTACTGAGTCATTGGTAAAAATAATTTCAAAGGCTGATTATTAAAAGGGATAAACCCGAATGTTCGATAAAATTCAGCTACCGATGTATTTAAAGCTTCAACCACAATAGCATAGACGGCTAACACCTCACTGGCTTGTTCAATACGCTGCACTGCATCTGCCAATAAAATACTTCCCAAACGCTGACCTTGATACTGTTTATCAACAGCTAATCGTCCCAACAAGGCAACTGGAACTGGGTATTGTGGTAAACGGCATTTTTGTTCTGGGGGCAAATCATCAACGCTTATGCTGCCAGCACTCAAGGTATAGTAGCCCACAATCGTTTTTTCTGAATCAATGGGCGTTGCAACAAATACCCTATTAATGCGGTGCTTTATGTTTTGACGGGCGTATCGCTGTAGATATGAGTTCAGGCTTGGTTCGCTACAATCAAAGGCTTTACGCAAATGTCCTGTATTTAGCGCGATAATAGTGAGTTGCATAATTAACGAAGCACTGTTTTTTTATGTAACGCAATCGCTTCATTCAGTTTTGTATTTTTGGCTGGAGGGTTTTCTAACGCATCTAAAAAAAGTTCCCAATCGTTATTAGAAAGCGTTAGCTGTTCATGTTCACTAATAATGGTTTCAGCGGCTGCCAATGATTGAGTTAGTACAAATTCAGATAATTTCTTATGGCTATAACTGGCTGCCTTTTCAAGCTTCTGCTTTGAAAGGGTATCAAGACGAATGTGCATACGCTCTTGTTTGATAGTTTCGGTTGTAGGCATAATGGTCTCCAATTATTTTTATTTATTGTACGCCATTTGTGCGGTTTTATATGTTATTTGCTGATTTTACGCAATATTGGTGAGTAAAAAGGCAATTCACCAAAGTTTTGATTTTTTCATATGGCAAACAAAATACTATGGTTTGCATACACATGGTGATTAGCGGGTTGATTACGATTTAATCATGAATTTGTTTTGTAATTCTATTGAACTATCAGCTTCGCTGAGTAGTTACTTAATCTCAAATTAATAACACAAACCGACACAAGGCAAGTTTCATCACCTCCTGCATCAATACGTAATTTGAGCCATACTTGCCACAACTGCTGTCCAGGTTTTAGCTATATTCTGATGATTATAGCCACCACCTCCCATGGCAATAAGTCTCCCCTTACACATTGTATCGGCTATCTTACAGAGCCTTTTAGCTGCATGTGAATGCGCTTTTTCACTGTACTCCATATGCGTGATGGGGTCTCCTTTTATGCTGTCGGCACCACATTGCAAGAGGATAAAATCAACAGGGTGGGCTAATAAAAATTTTTCCAGCTTATCCCATGCTTGCATAAAGGTATCGTCATCTGAATGAGGAGGCATCGGTATATTAAGTTTTGTGTTCTTTGCACTGCCTTTACCTGTTTCATTTTCTGACCCAGTGCCAGGGTATAGATAATGACCATCTTCATGTAGGTCAGCAAAAATAAGGTCAGGGTCAGTTTCAAAGCTGTAATAAACACCATCGCCATGATGAGCATCAATATCGACATAAGCGATGCGCTGAATATGGTGTTTATGCCTTAAGTACTCGATGGCTATGCCGCAATCATTAAAGACACAAAAACCTGCTGCTATATTGCGTCGTGCGTGATGTAGGCCGGCTATGGGAATGAAAGCACGTTTATATTCTTTATTCACTAGACGGTCTACTGCATCACAGACTGAACCAGCGACAAAAGATGCCGCTTCATACATACCTAAAAATGCTGGTGTATCACCCTGATCCAGATATCCAGTAGCTGATTTTGATTGCCTTTTTACTTGCTCAACATAGTCATGCGTGTGGAATAATTCCAAAGTGCTTTGATCAATTGTTTGAGGTGAGAGTATATTTACTTTATCTTGCAGCGATTGTTTGTAAAATTCTTGCTCAAATACGTGATGCCGTTTAGGGCCAAAAGGGTGATCATTACCAAAACCGTAACGGGCTAGATCTTCACCTAAATAGACACAGCAATTATGTGGGTGACTCATGGAATACATCTTAGTTATTTTGAGTTTTAAGTTGATAAACCCCGTCTGCTATTCCCTTAAAATAATGTTTTAATAAGGGATGATTAATAGGCTTAGGCTCTTCACTGGATCCAATGTTACGCTCGGCAACATAAGTTTGGTGTATGGAATTATTGACTAGCACGTGATACCAAGGCTGGTCTTTTGGCGGGCGACTTCGTGCTACTTCTTGATACCATTCCTCATTGCCTAGAAACTTATAGTCGACATCTATAATGACACCACGATAATCGAGTAATTGGTGTTGAACAACTTGCCCAATAAAAAATTTAGCATCACTCATTTAATCACTCCTCAGAATAGATAGTAGTCAGCTTATCTTCTTTTTATCCCAGATTCCATGATTTAATTTTACTCTATCTCTGATTATTAAAAGAAGTTTGCTAGCAGGTTGTCTATTCTCGGACAGTCTCCTAGCATTTTGTATTATTTGGATAGAACAAAATGTTGCCTGATTACCCATACTCCTCAGTCATATTCAAGCTATGATGTAGTCGGTTACCTTTGTTTATTACCTGCCTGCTTAATCCAGGCAGGCGAGAATGGTGCCTCGTTCTTTAGACTATGCTGAGTAATTAAGTGTTAAAATTTTCATAGTTTCCACAAAATTGAAAAATCTTTGATTAACTCACGCCACTTTGCCGTTCCCCATTGCTTCTCAATCGGAATATTGCTAATTTATTTTAGCTTCTCTGGTTTGCTTTATGCTGATCCGATTGTTGAGATTACTGGTTTGAATTCTGAGCAGGAAGATAATGTGCGCGCTTATTTATCTTTGACTCATGAGGCCTGTGATGCACCTAGCTGGAAAATTAAACGTTTGTTTAATCAAGCACCTTTACAGGTAAAAAAAGCACTACGCGCATTAGGGTTTTACCATCCGCAAATTAAAAAAAACTTGTCCTGGGAAGACGGCTGCTGGGAGAGTTCTTTTGCTATAGAAGCAGGGCCTCCCATGATTATTGATGCAATCGATGTTCAAGTGTTGGGGCCGGGATCTGAGGAGTTATTTTTTACTGAATTATTACAAAAAATCAGTATTAGGGTAGGTGATACAGTTAATCATGAGCAATACGATAAACTTAAAAAGAGTTTGCAAGCCCGTGCGGATGCCAAGGGCTATTTTGATAGTTATTTTATGCTTAAGCGGTTATTGGTTGACCCGGAAACTAATAGTGCAAGTGTTCAGTTACATCTGCAAACAGGCCAGCGCTATTATATTAGCCGGATTGATGTGGAAAAGAGTGCTCTGGATATTGATTTTAGTCGTAAATTTTTGACGCTTAAGGCGGGACAGGCTTATGACCGGGACAGCGTTTTTGAGTCCCATCAGTTGTTAGATTTATCAGGATATTTTAAAGGTGTCGAATTAAAGTACCAGCAAAAACAGGCGCAAGATTATCAGGCACCTCTGACGGTAAAATTAAGTAACCTTCCTCGACATGTATTATCTGCGGGTGCTGGTTATGATACTGATCTGGGGTTCCGCTTGAGTGGCGGGTATAAAAACAGGTATCTAAATGAGAGTGGACATCAGTTCGTTGCTGATTTGAATCTATCCTTAAAAAAATCCAATCTGGTGATGGAGTATATTTTACCCCTGAGTAATCCGTTACAAGATCGTTTGTCGTTTTTTGCCGGGCTGACTTATGAAAATACGGTTAATATCAATAGTGGCAAGCTTGATGTGGGCGTGAGGCTATCCAAGCGATTTTATGGTCAATTAATAGTGGCAGAGCAACTGAACTTTGTCGCTGAACGGTTTCGTAATTCTAATAGTGACCCGTTTCAAACACAGTTTCTTTTGGTCCCTGGTATCAGTATTTCTAATGTTCGGGCGATTAAGAAGCTCACTTATCTGGAAGGTTATAAATACATGTTCGAGCTCAATGGAGCACATCGTAGCGTGGGCTCCTCGGTGAGCTTTATGCAAACGAAATTGCATGTAAAAGGTGCTTACCCTACTTTTTACGGAGGGCGTATATTAGCCAGAATGGATCTAGGTGCTACTGCTGTTGATAACTTTGAAGATCTGCCTAGTAGTTACCGGTTTTATGCGGGGGGGGATAATAGTGTGCGCGGTTATGATTATAAAAGTATTGGTCAGCGTGATGCTTCCGGAGAAGTGATTGGTGGACGCTATTTGACCACCGCTAGTCTGGAATATGAGCAAAGGATTATTGAAAACTGGAGTATGGCGGTTTTTGTCGATGCGGGGGATGCATTTTCCAGAGACCTGAATATGAAATTTGGTGTGGGGCTCGGGGTGCGCTGGTATACCCTGGTTGGGCCGGTGCGCCTTGATCTTGCTGTGCCTAGTGAAGATTTTTCTGATGTGCATGTGCACTTTAGTCTGAGTACCGCCTTATGAGAAAGTTCTTGCGTGCTGGACTATTGCTGCTATCAGCTGCACTTGTGCTGCTGGTACTCTTAATGGCTAGGCCCCAGTTTAATAGCTGGTTGGTGAGGCAGTTTGTTGAGCAAATACCAGAATTGAGCATTGCCAGAGTAGACGGGTTATTGTTGGGCCAATTGCAAGTAACAGATATTCATTATCAGACTGAGCAGGTAAATGTCAGTATCAAATCGTTGACTTACCAATATAGTGTTCTTGATTTATTAGCCGCACGTATCCGGCTTAAATCAGTGCAGGCGAATGTTGTTGATGTCGTGTTATACGATATTGATACGCAAGATTCTGAGTCTGATAGCCTGGGTTTTGTGATGCCTGTGACCGTACAGCTGGATGATCTTTCTGTACGAGACATTAGCATTAAGCAAAAAGGCACTGACTATCTGATAGAGAAGGTCGGTGCAGCACTTAGCTATCAAGGCCAGCAATTACAGGTAAATAAGTTTTCTCTGCAGAGTGATATTATCCAGTTGCAAGGTACGGCTGCATTGCAATTAGAGGCGCAACTGCCTTTTACTATGGATTTAAAACTGGCCAAGTCACTGCCTGATTTTGATGTAAAAGCACAGGTTGCACTACAGGGCGATACTCAAAAAATCAGCCTGGATGCACGGATACTCACGCCGAGTGAAATGCATGTAAAAGGCAGGGTAACGCTGAATGGTGCGTCACCTCGCTTTGATTTGCAACTAGCTTGGGATGTATTGCAATGGCCTTTGCAGGGCAGTAAGCAATACGCGAGTGAAAATGCCCGACTCACATTGCAGGGTATGGCGGATGACTATTTGTTGACTTTTAATGCGGATTTATTTGCTAAAGATTTGGTGCTAGGCAAGCTGCACTTGCTAGGGCAGGGAGATACAGAACAACTCACATTAAATACTTTAACCTTGGAGGCGTTAAAGGGTGATATACAGGGTAAAGGGCGCATTAGTTGGACAGATAGTATATCCACTGATTTGCGCATACAGGTGCATAAGATACTGTTGGGCTCGTTACTGCCAGCGTACCCAGGAGAGATAAGTCTGGATGCACGATTATCTGGGCAGCTATTTAATAAGCCTGATTTATATGTGCAGGTGGAAAAACTGCATGGCAAAGTATGGGATAAAAAGCTGCAAGCGGAAGCAAAAATTCATTATTCACCTAAGCAAACTACGATAGAGCAGTTTCAAGCCCGTATGGGGGCTAATTTTGTAAATCTTCAGGGTAAGCTTGGTGAGCATAATGAACTGACTTTTAAACTGGATGCAAGGGATTTGCATGAGCTAAGCTCTGATATGACTGGGTTAGTATTAGTAGAAGGAGTGGTACAGGGGAAAATACAGCAGCCGGTTATTAAATTTAAATTACAGGCAACTGGATTTAAGTTCGCAGAACAGCAGATAGGAAGCATACGGGCAAACGCCGCAATAGATACATCGGAAAAAGGGCAATTGGATTTACAGCTCATCGCGCGGCATATTGTATTGCATGGGAAAAAGGTTGAGCGCATTGAATTACAAAGTTTAGGCTCAAATGCGCATCATGAACTACGTGCTCAAATAATGAGTGAGCAAGCTAATTTGGATTTTACCATGCACGGGGTTTGGGAGCCGTTAGCTAAGGAGTGGCAAGGGCAGGTGCGGCATTTATCTGTACAAGGTGGGTCAGCAGGTAGTTGGAGGCTTATTAAAACCAGTCCTTTGCTAATAAGGTATGCTGATCAACAAGCAGTGCAGTTGGATACAGAGCTCTGTCTGGCACAAAAAAACGGGACCGGATTGCTATGTGTGCGTGCACAATCTGAGTCAGCAGGACAAAAACTGACAGGCTCTATCAAACAATTGCCGATGTCAGTATTTGCCGACTGGATGCCGACAGCAATTACAGTGAACAGTTATTTGCACAGTGAGTTTTCTTTATCTTTGCAAGAAATATTACGAGGCGAAATGCAGCTAACACTCGATCCGGGCGTAATCATTGTTGAGGATGAGGTTCTAGGTGTGCAGCGGCGAGACTTTAAAGTGGCGCATTTTTCTGGCAAACTTTTAGCTGATTCGTTGCAGTCTGATTTAGCGATTGTCCTCAATGATGCGAATCATATAGAGGGGCAGCTTAGGATCGATGGGCTAAAAAATACAGCAACTGCAAGTGTTAAGGGGTTGTTAACGATGCAACTGGATAACATCGGTTTTATCAGTGCTTTTTCTGATTCTGTGAGTCATGTTGCGGGTGATATAAAGGCTGAACTGTATTTGCAGGGCTTATTACAGTCACCCAACTTGAATAATAGCTGGTTGCGGCTACAGCAGGGCGAATTGACTGTCGTAGATGCCGGTGTGCAAATAAATGAGATAAATATTGAATTAAAACATTCTGCAGCGGAGCAAATTTTATTACAAGGCCGTGCTGATATTGCTGGACAGCCGCTATTGCTATCCGGGCACATTAAGAACTATGCCGGTGAGCAACTTAAATATAAGCTGGCTATGCAGGGTGAAGATTTGCCGCTATTAGAGTTGCCTGAAATGCAAGCATGGCTATCGCCTGAGTTGCAGTTAACGGGGGATAAATATGGGGCCAAGATAAGTGGTGATATCACTGTTCCTAAAGCCATACTGGTCTTTCAGACCCTGCCCGAGAGTGCTGTTGAGT
Organism: Methyloprofundus sp.; assembly: GCA_030619185.1. Taxonomy (GTDB): domain Bacteria; phylum Pseudomonadota; class Gammaproteobacteria; order Methylococcales; family Methylomonadaceae; genus Methyloprofundus. Next base: position 4,841 of record JAUXBW010000017.1, on the reverse strand, counting down.
TAAGTGGTGATGAGGTCATCGTCAGTGATAAAAAACCTGAGCCTAAAGTCTCTAAGTACTTAGTTGATATGGATGTATTAATTAAATTAGGCAAGGCCGTCTCTATAGAAGGTTTTGGATTGAAAGCACGTTTAGAAGGTCAGTTACGTGCACTGAGGAAAAAAAATAACTTAAAACTATTCAACGAACTTAATTTTCGACAGGGGACGTACACGGCTTATGGGCAGGATTTAACGCTGAAAAAAGGGCAGTTATTGTTTGCTGGAAATATGGAAAACCCTGGAATTATTATTTTGGCATCACGCAAGGCCAGTGATTGGGATGATAAGACTATTGCCTACTTGAGTATGACCGGAACGCTTAAAAAACCAGTCACTCGTATTTATACTGAGCCCGCTTTGAGTGATAGCGAAGCACTGGCCTATTTGTTGACAGGTGCTCCTTTGGGTAAGGGAGATGCGAGTAGTTCGGCGTTAATAGCAAAAGCAGCTTTGAGTCTGGGGCGGGAATATGTTGATGCTGTGATGGGTACGGTTGGTATTGATGAGTTTGATATAAAAAGCACTGCTCTGGGCCAAAACTCAATGGTTGTAGGAAAGCGTATCACGCCTAGACTCTATGCAAGATACATTATGGATATTCTGACGACACAAATGCAATTTGCGGTGGAGTATAAGCTCACTAATAATATCAGCATTGAAACGCGAGCTGGCTCGACGCATAGTAGTGATATTAAATATAATATCCAATTTGATTAAGGGAGCTGGAAATAAATAATCATCCAAATATCGCGTAGAATTTTTGTTTCTGTTTAAATCTTCTCAAGAGGAGCATAGTTGTTCTACGTAACGATTGAGAAGATTTAAACAGGGATAAAAAGGCAAGTGAGACTGGATGATTGTTTTTTTCCATCTCCCTAAGGCTTCGATTTTATTATTTTGAGATCAGGTGTTCTGAGCCTGTGCTATGTGTCCGTTTTTTAGGGATATTTGAGCAGCCAAAATCTTGCGTTATACTTTCGGGTCTTATTTAATCCTCTTTCCTAAGCGTTTATTTGTTTACCATTACAAAAAATTTTAGGATAATGAAGAGTTGAAGTGATTGTAGATGCTGTACTGAGATATTTGAATAAATCTTTGTCGGCCTTATTGTGAGATCTAGTACTGATTATGTTTGATAATTTAACCGATCGTTTAGGGAAAACCCTAAAAAATCTTCGCGGCCAGGGTCGCTTGACTGAAGAAAATATTCAAGACGCGATGCGTGAAGTGCGTATGGCATTATTAGAGGCGGATGTTGCACTTCCCGTTGTCACTGCGTTTATTGATAAGGTAAAACAAGGTGCTTTGGGGCAAGAGGTGCAAACCAGCCTTTCGCCTGGGCAGGCATTAATAAAAGTTGTTCAGGCCGAACTCGTCAGTGTGATGGGGGAGAAAAATGAAGAGCTGGATTTAAAGGCGAATCCTCCTGCTGTGATTTTGATGGCGGGTTTGCAAGGGGCGGGTAAAACAACAACCGTTGCAAAATTAGGGCGCTGGCTAAAAGAAACAAAAAAGAAATCAGTTGGGGTGGTAAGTGCTGATATCTACCGTCCGGCAGCGATTAAGCAATTAGAAACACTGGCGGATGATTTATCGCTGACTTTTTTTGATACCGATGTCACTAAAAGTGCAGCTGAGATTGCAACTCATGCCATTGAGCAGGCAAAAAAGAAGTTTCTGGATGTTGTGATTGTCGATACGGCAGGTCGTCTGCATATTGATGATGAAATGATGACTGAGATTAAGGCATTACATGCTGCGATTAATCCGGTTGAGACATTGTTTGTGGTCGATAGTATGACCGGGCAGGATGCGGCAAATACCGCCAAGGCATTTGATCAAGCTCTGCCTTTAACAGGTGTGATATTAACCAAGACGGATGGTGATGCGCGTGGTGGAGCGGCCTTGTCTATTCGGCATATCACTGGAAAGCCTATTAAGTTTGTTGGGGTCGGTGAGACGACGGATGCTTTAGAGCCCTTTCATCCAGACCGGGTTGCTTCAAGAATTCTGGGTATGGGAGATATGCTCAGCCTGATTGAAGATATTGAGCAGAAGGTCGATAAGGAAAAAGCGGATAAGTTAGCTAGAAAAATACAAAAAGGGAAAGGTTTTGATCTTGCTGATTTTGTTGAGCAATTAGAGCAAATGCAGAATATGGGTGGCGTAGGCGCAATGATGGATAAATTGCCCGGCATGAATGAAGTGCCTAAGGAAATGAAAGATAAGGTGAATGATAAGGAAATATCGCGGCAAATTGCAGTCATTCGTTCTATGACCAAGCAAGAAAAGCGCCATCCTGACTTGATTAAGGGTAACCGTAAAAAGCGTATTGCCAAAGGGTGTGGGCAAGAGTTGCAGGATGTGAACCGTGTTTTGAAGCAGTTCAAAATGATGCAGAAAATGATGAAGCGCTTCAAAAAAGGGAATATGGCGAATATGGTACGCGGAATTAAGGGTAATATGCGTGGCATGCGTATGTAAATTCTGCGCAATATGGGTAGGGTGTGTATTGCGAGCTGCTTAAGTCCTTCTTATTTTCTCGCGTGCTATTGTTATTTTTTTAGAAATTTGCTTCACATAATGATTAAAACGAGTAGAATAGTTGGATTAAATTTGGTTAAATGTATTTTTGAGGAAGTTAGATGGTAGTTATTCGTCTTGCCAGAGGTGGGCAAAAAAATCGTCCTTTTTATCATGTTGTTGTCACTGATAGCAGAAACAGCCGTGATGGACGTTATATTGAGCGCTTAGGATTTTTTAATCCTTTAGCAAAAGGATCTGAAGAAAGATTAAGACTTAATGAAGAGCGCATTGCGCATTGGCAGTCAAAAGGTGCGCAACCTTCTGAACGAGTTGCTAAATTAATTAAAGACGCTAAAAAACAAGCAGCTGCAGCATAAGTTTGGCTGAAGAACTTGTAAGTGTTGGTAAGGTTTCGGGTATTTTTGGTGTCAGAGGCTGGATTAAAGTTTATTCGTATACTGAAACACGTGAAAATATACTGACTTACTCACCCTGGACGTTAACAAAGGGCAAGGAAAGCAAAGAAGTTCGTGTGATTGATGGTCGTCGGCACGGTAAAACAGTTGTCGCTTGCCTGGAGGGGCTTAATGATAGAGATAAAGCAGCTGAATTAAATGGTTGGGATATCTTGATTCATGCAGATCAATTGCCTAAGGCAGGGCATGGTGAATATTACTGGGCTGATCTTGTGGGTTTGCAAGTTAAAACTGTCGATGGCAAAGATTTAGGAACTGTTGAGCAGATGCTGGAGACTGGCGCAAATGATGTTGTTGTCGTTGCGGGTGAAAGAGAACGTTTAATTCCTTTTTTGCAAGGTCAGACCATTATCAATATAGACTTAATCTCAGGTGAAATGCTGGTAGACTGGGACGCTGATTTTTAATGCGTTTTGATGTGGTCACAATTTTTCCGGAAATGGTACTTGATAGTGCAATAAACGGGGTGACGGGACGCGCTATTAAGCGGGGGATAGTTGGCTTGTCAGTCTGGAACCCTAGAAACTATACGGCGGACAAGCATAAAACAGTGGATGACCGACCTTATGGTGGTGGGCCGGGGATGGTCATGAAGTACCAGCCTCTGAAAGATGCTATTGATAGTGCAAGGCACTCAATTGATGCTGAGCGGGTTAAAGTTGTATATTTAAGTCCCCAGGGTAAGCCTATAACACAACAGCTGCTTAATGAAAGTGTTGCTTTAGATCAATTGATTTTAGTTGCAGGGCGTTATGAAGGGATTGATGAGCGCTTTATTGAGAGCGAGTGTCAGGAAGAATGGTCTCTGGGTGATTTTGTCATTAGTGGTGGAGAGTTAGCTGCACTGGTAGTTATTGACGCAGTTACCAGGCTATTGCCAGGTGTTTTGGGGGATGATGAGTCTGCCAGACAGGATTCACATATGCATGGATTACTGGATTGTCCTCATTATACGAGGCCAGAAGTTATTGCTGGCAAACAAGTTCCTGATGTTTTATTGAGTGGTAATCATAAGGGAATTAAACGTTGGCGGATGCAGCAATCATTGGGGCGAACCTGGCTGAAAAGACCAGACCTGTTGTTGGATAAAGAATTAACAGCGGAACAGCAGACGTTGTTAGAAGAATTTAAAATCGAATTAAAGAATAAATAAGGTGCAGTAATGAGTAATATTATTAGTCAATTAGAATCAGAGCAGCTGAAAAAAGATCTACCAGTATTTAATTCTGGTGATACAGTTGTTGTGCAAGTTAAGGTAAAAGAGGGAACACGCGAGAGATTACAGGCATTTGAAGGTGTAGTGATTGCCAAACGTAACCGTGGTTTAAATTCTGCCTTTACAGTAAGAAAAATTTCTCATGGGGTCGGTGTAGAGCGTGTTTTTCAGACGCATAGCCCTCTCGTTGGGGATATTCAAGTTAAGCGTCGTGGCGCAGTACGTAGAGCTAAGCTGTATTATTTGCGCGAATTGTCCGGTAGAGCAGCACGTATTAAAGAGAAGCTATAGGGACTACTTTATTGTAGTGCATAAAGAAAAAGGTGTTTTCGAGCACCTTTTTTTATGCCTTTTGAAAAGTTAACGCTAGGGCGGGCAAAGGGAGATGGAAACAAATAATCATTCAACCTTGCGGGTCTTTTTGTCCGTCTTCAGCGCTATAGCAACAGTTACGTAGCTAGCTATGCGCCTGTTGCTACGCCTCGACAATTGCTCCTGCATTGTTCTACCTACACACATCCATGTGTTAGTTGAAGACGAACAAAAATTCTTCGCCAATTGCCCAACTTATTCCATGCGCGT